>JAOPVV010000203.1 GCA_025966005.1 Frankiales bacterium | reverse complement strand
GGTCCGGGTAGGCGGCGCGCAGGGCGGCGACGGCCGGGGACGGGTGCACCCGTGGACGCTAACCCGCGCCGGTCAGGGCGGCGGTGCCAGCAGGTCGAGCGCCTGCTCGACCGAGTCGACGATCGTCAGCACCGCGTCGATGCCCGTGAGGCCGAGCACCTTGCGGACCGAGCTTCCGGGCGCCGCCAGCACCAGCCTCATGCCGGCCCGCCGGGTGCCCTTGTCGGCGGAGATCAGCGCGGCCAGCCCGGCGGAGTCGATGAATGACAGCTGGGCCAGGTCGAGCACCAGGTTGCCGGGTCCGGCCAGCAGCTGCTCGGCCAGCAGGCTGCGCAGCCGTCCGGTCGTGTGCGCGTCCAGCTCGCCGGACAGGCCGATCACGACGGCGTGCTGGTGCTGTGAGACCACGGACCGCATGGGAGCAGTCTGCCCTCGCCGGTCCGGAGTCACCGCCAGGTCACCCGGTCGGAGCATCGTCAGCTGCTGGCGTACGGGTCGTGCTCGGCCAGCATCCGGTCGAGCCGGGACAGGTCCACCCGGCTGAGGACCTGCGTCGACTCCTGCTGGTCGCGGACGCACTTGGCGAGCGTGAAGGCCGAGCTGACCAGGAACAGGCAGCCGACGGCCAGGAAGCCCCGGATCCAGCGGTCGACCGGCAGGTAGGTGATGCCGATGCCGACGGCCAGCGAGGCCACGGCGAAGCTGATGCCGGCCTGGGCGAAGAAGGCGGTCGTGTTGCGGGGCGGGAGCGGGTTCGTCGTCATGCGGACGACCCTGCCGTCGTCGCGGCCGTCGTCCTGGGCAGTACTACTCGAACGCGGGACTACTCGAACCCGGGCAGGTGGTCGCGCAGCACCGGCCCGACCGGCACCTCGGCGTCGAGCTGGCACAGCAGTCCGACCATGCCGAGCCAGACCCGGTGGGTGAACAGGTGCTCGGCCGGGAGGTCGAGCGTGAGCGCGACGCCGACGTCGGGGCTGCGCGGGTCGTTGACCCGGCCGAACTCGGCGCGCAGCCAGTCGCGCCGGAACCGGAAGCGCTCGTGCCGGGCCGGCTCGGTGAACGGCGCCATGTAGTCGACGAGCTTGCGGACGAAGACGGCCACCCCCGGCCGCACGAAGCCCTCCTCGCGCGGCCGGCGCAGGACCTCGTCAGGGTCGTCGCCGAGCAGCGCCGCGATCAGCCGGCCGAAGGTGGGCGGGCATGCCGTCCGGCAGCGCGAGCGAGGAGCCGAAGTCGAGCACGCCGAGCCGGCCGTCCGGCAGGGCCAGGAAGTTGCCCGGGTGAGGGTCGGTGTGCAGCAGCCCGGCGCGGGCCGGGCCGCTGACCAGGAAGCGCTGGTACTGCCCGGCGACGCGGTCCCGCTGCTCCTGCGTGCCGCTGCGGGCGACGGCCGACAGCGGTGTGCCGTCCAGCCAGTCCATGACGAGCACCCGGCTGGTGGCGTGCACGACGGCCGGGACGAGCACGTCCGGGTCCCCCGCGTACGCCTCGGCGAAGGCGGTCTGCGTGCGGGCCTCGTGCAGGTGGTCGAGCTCCTCGGTGAGCCGGTCGCGCAACTCGGCGACCAGGGGCGGCAGCGCGAGACCTTGGCGACGAGGGCCGCGGCGCGGGAGACGGCCGACAACGTCCGGACGTCGGCGGTCAGCGCCCCGCGCACGCCCGGGTACTGCACCTTGACGGCGACCGCGCGACCGTCGGCCCAGACGGCCCGGTGCACCTGACCGATCGACGCGGCCGCGGTCGCCGTCCGCTCGAAGGACGAGAAGCACTCGTGCCAGGCGGGTCCCAGCTCGGCGAGCAGCACCGGCTCGATCTCGTCGAAGGGGAGGGGCGCGTTGGCGTCCTGCAGCGTCGACAGCGTCTCGCGCCAGGTCGACCCGGGGTCCTGCGGGAACAGCGCCTCCACGGTGGACAGCAACTGACCGGCCTTCAGCGCGCCGCCCTTGAGGTCACCGAGCACCCGGCGCGTCCGCGCGGCGTTGCGGTCGCGCAGGCCGGCGGCGACCCGGTCGCGGTCCTGACCCGCCGCCCGGCGGGCAGCCCCCTCCAGCGCGAGCACCGCGGTCCCCGCCGGCAGCGACAGCAGGCGCAGGGTCCGGACGGTGCGGGCGGTGGTCAGGGGAGGCACACGGCCCAGCCTGCCCCGTACGGTGCGCGGATGACCACTCCGGAGCCTGCCGTCGTCGTCGTCTCCGCCGTCGGAGTCGCGGACGCCGTGCCGGACGCCGTCGTCGTGCACCTCACGCTGGAGGTGGTCGCCGACGAGCCCGGGCCTGCGGTGAGCCGGGCGGCCGCGCTGCTCGCGGACGTGCTGGCCGTGCTCGACACGGCCGGCGTGAGCGAGCGGCGGACCACCGGGCTCGACGTCAACCCGTACTGGGACCCGCGCGGCGGCGAGGGGCCGACGGGTCACCAGGCGCAGTACTCGCTGCAGGTCGTCGTGCCCGACGTGGCGACGGCCGGCGAGCTGGTGCAGCGCGCCGCCGACACCGCCGGTACGGCCCTGCGCGTGCACTCCTTCTCGCTGACCGTGCGCGACCTCGCGCCGCACCAGGCCGCCGCCCGCGCCGATGCGGTCGGAGCCTGCCGCGACCAGGCCGCTCAGCTCCCCGACGCCGCCGGTCTGCGGCTCGGCCGGCTCCTGCGGCTGGTCGAGGGCGGCGGGGACCGGCTGTTCGGCGTGCAGGAGTCCGGCCGGGCGTCGAGGGCGATGGGCGCCGGGCCGTCCACGGAGGCCGGGACGCAGGAGGTGGCGGTCGCCGTGACCGCGACGTACGCCCTGCTGGACCAGGCGGCGGAGACCGCGCAGGCCCAGACCGCGCCGGACCGGACCGCGCCGGACTAGACCGCGCAGCTGCCGTCGTCGCAGCCGGGCGCGTCGGCGCCGGTGGCGACCATCGCCAGCGGGCGGCTCTGGGCGTACGCCGTTGCCAGCACCTGACCGATCGCCTCGGCCGGCTGTGCGCCGGACACGCCGTAGCGGCCGTCCACGACGAAGAACGGCACCCCGGTGATGCCGTAGGCCCGGGCCTGCGCCTCGTCGGCGCGGACCTCGGCGGCGTAGCGGTCGGAGCCGAGCACCTCGCGGGCCTCGGCGGCGTCCAGGCCGGCCTCGGCGACCAGGCGCACCAAGGTCTCGTGGTCGCCGATGGGCTCTCCCTCGGTGAACGTCGCGTGCACCAGCCGCTCCTTGACGGCGTCCTGGACGCCGCGGGCGTGCGCGAGGTGCAGCAGACGGTGGGCGTCGAAGGTGTTGCCGACCCGGGCGAGGTCGAAGCGGAAGTCGAGCCCGTCCTGCGCCGCGGTCTCGGTCATGGTGGTGATCATCTGCCGGCCCTGCTCGACCGGGAAGCCGTACTTCCGGCTCAGCAGCTCGGCGTAGTCGCCGACCCGCTCGGGTGGCGCCTCGGGGTCGAGCTCGAAGGAGCGCCAGACCACCTCCACCTCGTCGCGGTGGGGGAACGCGGCGAGCGCGGCCTCGAAGCGGCGCTTGCCGACGTAGCACCAGGGGCAGACGACGTCGGACCAGATCTCGACTCTCATGGTTGCTGCAACAACCGTCAGCGCGCAGTGCTTCCGGCCGGCGCGAACGAGGGTCCGTGACCGGGGACGACGAGGTCGGCGACGGCCAGCACCCGCTCGCGCTGGGCCCGCAGCTGCTCGCGGTCGGGGGCGTACGGGTCCTCCGCCGGCCCGTCGGCCGTCCACCACAGGTGGGTGAGGGCGACGACCCCGCCGTCGGTGCCGACCAGGGTGGTGAGGTCCTGCGCAGTGTGGCCGGGCGTCGCGAGCAGGCGCACCGACGGGGTGAGCCGCACGCCCTCGGCGCCGCGCCGGGTCCACGAGTCGCGCTGGTAGACCGCCTGCACGTCGTGCACCGGGACCTCGCCGAACAGGGCCACGTTCACGGTGTGGTCGGGATGGTGGTGGCTCAGGACGACGTCGGTGACGTCCGCGGGGGACAGACCCAGCGCGGCCAGCGGGTCGAGGATGGCAGCCCGGCTCGGGACCATGCCCGGGTCGACCACGATCACCCGGTCGCCGTCGCGGACCAGGGTGACGGTGCCCCCGACGCGCAGGTCCCCGTCGTCGCCGGGGCCCGCGTAGCCGGTGAACAGGACGTCGACGCGGGCGGTACGGGCCTCGGGCAGCGGGGTCGTCATGAGGCCGACGCTAGTGCGGGCCGTGCTCCGGTGCCCGGGGGAGCCTCAGCCGGGGTCGAGCCGCCGGACGCGGACCGGCCCCTTCGCGGTGGAGCCGTCGACGACCCGCCCGCCCTGGGTGATCTCCACCTGGCCGCGGGCCACGAGCCGCCGGGCGGCCGCGCGGGCCGGTTCCATCAGCGGCCGCCAGTCCTCGCCGCCGACGGCCCGGGCGGCCTCGGACGGGCAGACGCTGGCCTCGCGCGCCCGGTGGGCCAGCAGGTCCAGCAGGCTGGTCTCGAGGGCCGTGTCGGTCGGGCCGGGTCGCTGCCGCTTGCAGGCCTCGGAGCAGAACCGGACGGAGTCCCAGTCGCGCTCCCACTTCTTGCGCCAGGTGATCGTCCGGCCGCAGCGCTCGCAGGGCTTCTCGGGCAGGCTCACGTCGCGACCAGGCCGGCGAGCCAGGTGCCGACCATGAGCACCCCGGCGGTCAGCTCGGCCAGGATGCCGAGACCGACGGCCTTGAGCACCTGCACGGTCGAGCGGCGGGCTTCGGCGCCACCGCCGACCCGTCGCGCCTCGGCCAGGTAGACCCCGGCAACGCCGCCGACCAGCAGCCCGAACGGCGGGAGGACGAGGAAGCCGACCACCGCCGCGAGCGCTCCGCACAGCAGCGTGGTCCGCGGCAGCTGGGCCGACAGCCGCTTGCCCGGCAGGGCGTACTTCGCCGCGACACCGGCCACGAACAGCGCCGCCATGACGGCGACGACGACCCAGCGACCGGCGCCCTCGGTCTGGACCAGCACGGCCCAGGCCACCCCGGCGCCCAGCACCAGGGCGGTGCCCGGCAGCAGCGGCACGACGACGCCGAGCAGGCCGACCACCATGACCAGGCCGACCAGGACGGAGCCCATCGCGCTAGACGGGCAGCGGCGCGCCGAGGACGTCCTCGGTCAGCTCCCACAGGCGGGCGGCCACGGCGGGGTCCTTGCCGGAGGCGTAGACGTCGAGCAGCTCGGGGCGCCCGCGCATCTGGTTCAGGCCCTTGGGGCCGACGAACGCACCGCTCGGGGTGCTGTGGTGCAGCGCCCGCAGGGTCGGCTGCGCCCCGGCCGACGCCGACTGCAGGGCGACCTTGGTGACCAGCCGCGACAGCGGGGCGAGCAGGCGACGGCCGCCGTCGGACAGCTGACGGGCGAACAGGTTCGTGTCGCTGACCCCCGGGTGCACCGCGATCGAGCTGACCGGCGAGCCCGCCTTGCCGGCCCGGCGGTGCAGCTCCTGGGCGAACAGCAGGTTGGCCTGCTTGGTGCTGGCGTAGACGGCCTTGCCGTCGTAGCTCGAGCCGGGCTCGACGAGCTCGTCGCGGGTTGTCTGCGCGGTGAGCCGGCCGCCGCGGGCAGCGATGCTGGACACCGTCACGACACGCCCGCCGGTGCTGTGCAGCAGCGGCCACAGCGCGGTGACCAGAGCGGCGTGGCCGAGGTGGTTGGTGGCCATCTGCCGCTCGAGGCCCTGGGCGGTCAGCAGGTAGGGGCCGCCCATGACGCCGGCGTTGCAGACCAGGGCGTGCAGCGAGTCGTGCTCGGCGCTGATCGTCTTGGCGGCGGTGGCGACCGAGTCGAGGTCGGCCAGGTCGAGCTCGACGACGCTGCTGCCGCCGCGGCCGCCGATCGCCGCGCGGGCGGCCTCGCCCTTGGCCACGTCGCGGACGGCCAGGACGACGTGCGCCCCGCGGCCGACCAGGTCGCGGGCCGTCTCGAGACCGATGCCGCTGTTCGCGCCGGTGATCACGAAGGTGCGGCCGGTCTGCTGTGCCAGCTGTCGTGCGTCCCAGGTCATGGCGACGAGCGTACGGGTGTGCCTTGTCCGTTTCGCGACGGAGGGATCCGGATCACGCGTCGAGGGCTAGCACGAGCGGCAGGACGGGGCCCGCTCCCGCCTCGCGCAGGACCCGGGTGGCCTCGGTCAGGGTCCAGCCGGTGTCGACCCGGTCGTCGACCAGCAGCACCGGGCTGCCGTCGAGGACGGTGCCCTGCGGCACGCCGAACGCGCCGTGCACGGACGTGAGCCGCTGGGCGCTGTTGCTGCGCCCGCCGACCGGGACGTCGCGGAGCAGCTCGAGGGTGGCGAGCAGGGGCAGCCGGCCGACCTCGGCCAGCCGGGCGGCCAGCGAGCCGACCAGCAGCGGGTGCGACCGCGACGGGAGGGCGACGATGCCCGTCGGCCGCGTCTCCCACCCCCACCCCTTGAGCACGTCGACGACGGCCCGGAGCACCTCGTCGGGCAGCGCCGTGTCGGGGCCGCCGAGCAGCGCCCGCAGCCGGGTGCCCCAGCCGATGTCGGACAGCCGCCCGAGCGCCCGCCCGCTGTGGGCCTGCAGCCCGGGCGGGATCTTGCCCTTGACCGAGGCCAGGCCCGGTGCGCCGCTCAGGCCGGTCGGCCACATCCGGCGCGGCTCGACCTCGACGCCCGGACGGCCCAGCACGGCCTGCGCGGCGGCCAGCGACTCGGGCGTGACGGTCGACGGCAGCGGGCTGCCGGTGCAGCGGTCGCAGCGCCCGCAGGGCTGCGCCGAGCCGTCAAGGACCTCGGGGTCGTCGAGCTGGCGGCGCAGGAACAGCATCCGGCAGTCGTCGGTGGCGGTGTAGTCGCGCATCGCCTGCTGCTCGGCAGCCCGGTCGGCGGCGACCTTGGCGTAGCGATCGGCGTCGTACGCCCAGGCCTGGCCGGTCGACGTCCAGCCGCCGCTGACCCTCTTCACCGCGCCGTCGACGTCGAGCACCTTGAGCATCGTCTCGAGCCGGGTGCGGCGCAGGTCGACGTGGGCCTCGAGGGCGGCCGTCGACATGGCCTGTCCCGGCTGGACGCGGTCGGACAGCGTGGTCAGCACCTGCCGGACCTGCTCCTCCCTCGGGAAGCCGAGCGAGGCGAAGTAGCGCCAGATCGCCTCGTCCTCCGCGCCCGGCAGCAGCACGACCTCGGCCCGCTCGACGCCGCGGCCGGCGCGGCCGACCTGCTGGTAGTAGGCGATGGGCGACTGCGGCGCACCGAGGTGCACGACGAAGCCGAGGTCGGGCTTGTCGAAGCCCATCCCGAGCGCGCTCGTCGCCACCAGCGCCTTGATCCGGTTGCCGAGCAGGTCGTCCTCGGCCTGGCGCCGCTCGGCGTCGTCGGTGCGCCCGCTGTAGGACGCGGCCGCGATGCCGCGGCTGCGCAGGAAGGACGCCACCTCGTCGGTGGCGGCCACCGTGAGCGTGTAGACGATGCCGCTGCCCGGCAGGTCGGCGAGGTGGTCGGCCAGCCAGGCCAGCCGGTGGGCAGGGCCGGGCAGGGCCAGCGCCGAAAGGTGCAGCGACTCGCGCTCGAGCACGCCGCGCAGCACGAGCGCGGGCTGGCCGTCGCCGGTGGCGAGCTGCTCGGCGACGTCGTCGACGACCCGGCCGTTGGCGGTGGCGGTCGTCGCCAGCACCGGCGTCCCCACGGGCAGCTCGGTGAGCAGCGTGCGCAGCCGGCGGTAGTCGGGCCGGAAGTCGTGGCCCCAGTCGGAGATGCAGTGCGCCTCGTCGACGACGAGCAGCCCCGCGGAGGCCGCCAGCCGGGGGAGCACGGCGTCGCGGAAGCCGGGGTTGTTGAGCCGCTCGGGGCTGACGAGCAGCACGTCGACCTCGCCCCGGTCGACGTCGGCGTAGACCGACTGCCAGTCGTCGACGTTGCTGGAGTTGACCGTGACCGCACGGATCCCGGCCCGCTCGGCCGCGGCGATCTGGTTGCGCATCAGCGCCAGCAGCGGGCTGACGATCACCGTCGGCCCGGCCCCGCCGGCCCGCAGCATGGCGGTGGCGACGAAGTAGACCGCCGACTTGCCCCAGCCGGTGCGCTGGACGACCAGCGCGCGCCGCCGGCCCGAGACCAGCGCGTCGATGGCCGTCCACTGGTCCTCGCGCAGCACGGCCGTCTCGCCGGCCAGCGCCCGCAGGTGCCTCTCCGCGGCGTCGCGGCTCGTCGTCCCGCTCGTCGTCGTCCCGCTCGTCGTCGTCCCGCTCGTCGTCGTCACCCGGACGAGGCTGCCACGTGGCCCCGACAGCCGGTGCGCCGTCGTCCACACCCCGTCAGACGCCCGAGCCGACGACGCCCGCCCGGTGATCACCTGCCGGTCGCCCTGGCACCCGACGCGCCGGCGTGTCAGCTGCTGCCGCGACGGTCAGGAGATCCTGCGTGTCGCCAGGGGTGCCTGACAGCGGCTCAGCCGGAGCGCGCGGCGACCAGGGTGAGACCGACGAGCCCGGCCAGGACCGCGGCGAACGCCGCAGGCACCAGCCAGCCGGGCCGGGGACCGGCGGACGGGCGAGGCGGCCGCTCGGCGACCACGACGGCGGCGGCCACGCCGGCCTCGACCACCAGCAGTGCCAGGGCGATCCACGGCAGCCCGGCCACCGCGAGCAGCACGGCCGTCGCGGTCAGCGGCAGGACGTACAGCACCAGGACCAGGACGACGGTGAACGGATCGCGGGGGCGCACCACGACAGTCTGCCCGGGGCGGTCCTGTCGGCCGGGCGGCCGATCGGCGAGGATGGAGCCGCACACGGCCACGAACGGCCTGCACAGGCGCACCCGGATCGGGTGCTCCGCGACACCGAGAGCGAGCAGCATGACCACCGCCGACAGCCCGACGCCCGACACCGTCCAGGCCGAGCAGGCCTCCGAGGAGGTCGCGACCGAGCAGGCCGCGCCGGAGGCACCGGCGGCGCCGACAGCCACCGAG
>JAOPVV010000394.1 GCA_025966005.1 Frankiales bacterium | reverse complement strand
CTTCTGGGTCAGGTCGGTCACTGGGTCTCCTGTGTCGTCACGGGCTGGGTCGTCACATGCTGGCGATCAGCTTGTCCACCCGGTCGTCGACCGAGCGGAAGGGGTCCTTGCACAGCACGGTGCGCTGCGCCTGGTCGTTGAGCTTGAGGTGCACCCAGTCGACGGTGAAGTCCCGCCGCTTCTCCTGGGCCGTCTTGATGAACTCCCCACGCAGGCGGGCTCGAGTCGTCTGCGGCGGCACCGACTTGGCCTCGAACACCTTCAGGTCGGTGGTGGCGCGCTCGACCGAGCCGTTGTTCTCCAGCAGGTAGTACAGGCCGCGGTCGCGGTTCACGTCGTGGTAGGCGAGGTCGAGCTGCGCGACCCGGGGGCTCGACAGCGGGAGGTCGTGCTTGCCGCGGTAGCGCTCGATCAGCTGGTACTTGGTGACCCAGTCGATCTCGCGGTCGACCAGCGACAGGTCGCCGGTCTCGACGGCCCGCAGCGTGCGCCCCCACAGGTCGAGCACCTTCAGCACGGTGGCGTCGCCACCCCGGCGGTCGATGAAGTCGACGGCCTTGGAGTGGTACTCGCGCTGGATCTCCAGGGCGCTGGCCTCGCGCCCGTTCGCGAGCTTGACCTTGCGGGCGCCGGTGATGTCGTGGCTGATCTCGCGGATGGCCCGGATCGGGTTCTCCAGGGTGAGGTCGCGCATGACCACGCCGGCCTCGATCATCCGCAGCACCAGGTCGGTCGAGGCGACCTTGAGCAGCGTCGTGGTCTCGTTCATGTTGCTGTCGCCGACGATGACGTGCAGCCGGCGGAAGCGCTCGGCGTCGGCGTGCGGCTCGTCGCGCGTGTTGATGATCGGGCGGCTGCGCGTGGTGGCGCTCGAGACGCCCTCCCAGATGTGCTCGGCCCGCTGGCTGACGCAGTAGACGGCGCCGCGCGGGGTCTGGAGCACCTTGCCGGCGCCGACGACGATCTGCCGGCTGACCAGGAACGGGATGAGGACGTCGGCGAGCCGGGAGAACTCGCCCTGGCGCCCGACCAGGTAGTTCTCGTGGCAGCCGTAGGAGTTGCCCGCGCTGTCGGTGTTGTTCTTGAACAGGTAGATGTCGCCGGCGATGCCCTCCTCGCGCAGGCGCCGCTCGGCGTCGACGAGCAGCCCCTCGAGGATGCGCTCGCCGGCCTTGTCGTGGGTCACCAGGTCGACGGCGCTGTCGCACTCGGGGGTCGCGTACTCCGGGTGCGAGCCGACGTCGAGGTAGAGCCGGGCGCCGTTGCGCAGGAAGACGTTCGAGCTGCGGCCCCAGGACACGACCCGGCGGAACAGGTAGCGCGCGACCTCGTCCGGCGACAGGCGGCGCTGACCCTTGAACGTGCAGGTCACGCCGTACTCGTTCTCGATCCCCATGATCCGGCGTTCCACTATCCTCCCACCGTAAGTATATCAGAAGTGTCAACCCCTGGTTGAGGGTTCGCAGGGTCCGAGCCCCGGCCGGAAGGCCGCGAGCCAGAGGGCAGCTGGATCTCCGCTCCCACCTGGCCCTTCGCTGCGTTTGCCATACCGGCAGCCTCGCACGGCGATCACGGACCGTCTCGCCTTGACGGCCTTCTCTGCCACGTCAGTCGCGGCACGCAGGGCGCGTCTGCCACTGGTTTGCCACGAGTGTCAGCTGTTGGTGGGGACTGCTGTTCGCGTTCGGCAGGCTGCCGAACGGTGCCTTCGGCCCCAACGAGGTGCAGCAGTGGATCAGGCAGCTGGCGATCGACGGCTACGACTTCGCGACGATGGGCCAAGCGGTCACTGCTCGAGACGATCCTGCACGTCGCGGTCGACCAGGGTGGCTGACGCACAACGCCGTCGACCGGGCCCGACTTTCCGGCCGGTCGAGCAGCCGGACGAGGACCGTGCCGTGACCCCCCGAGGAGTGGGCCCAGATCCGGATCAACCTCCGGCGAAGGCACGTTGCTGATGAGCGACCTCGCGTTGGACTGCGGGCTCCGCTACGAAGAGGTCACCGCACTGCGGCCGGTCGACGTCATCGACGGAGACGCCCGCAACGCTGATCAGTGCGGGTCCGGCAGGCGGTGACCTGGGCAGGGCGGGAGCTCACCGGCTTGATCGAGCGTGGTCGACCGGACGGACGAAGGGCAAGCGCTTCGGCAAGATCTCCGTGTCGGCACCCGTGTGCGAGCTGGCCAGCCAGTCGGCCTCTGTCGGACGGGCGACGAACGAGGACGGGGCGAGCGCGGCCGCTACCGGCGCGGGCAGGGAACGAGTCGACGTCGTAGCGGTGCACTGCCCCGTCGAGGACTGCCGCGATCAGGTTCCGTTCAAGCGGGCCGCCGGGCGGCCGAACCGTTCCGGTTTCAGGACCAGCTGTGCGCCGTCGTCTGACAGGTCCGGGCCCTTGAGGTCGAGTGGGCTGCCCGGGGGGGGGCTTCGACCCGGGCGCCGAGAACGAGCCAGGGGCGTCTGCGGGCGTCCCGACGGCGGCGCCGTTCCCACGTCGGCCCGGGCCCGCCCGTGGCCGGGCCGGGAGGCAGCAGCCTGATCTCGCCGCGGCCGAGCGCGTCAAGCAGCACCGGCGCGCCCGTCGTGTCGCACGCTGCCTCGACGACCGACGCGGCCTCTGCCGGCCGGCTCAGGAACACGCCGTTGGTGAGGAGCGTCCAGGCGGCGTTCCACGGTCCCGCAGTCGCCGGCGTCGAGCACGACGTCTACCGAGTGGTCGAGCTCCTGCTTGATGCTCCAGCCGTCGGTCATCGGCTCCTCGTGGCCGGGCCGCAGCAGCGTGCTCGACACCAGCGGCGAGCCGAGCTCGCGCAGCACCGCCTTGACGACCGGGTGGTCCGGGATGCGCACGCCCACGGTCTTCTTCTTCGGATGGGCCAGGCGCCTGGGCACCTCCCTGGTGCCGGTGCGGATGAACGTGTACGGCCCCGGGGTCGCGGACTTGATGCTGCGGAACGCCGCGTTGCCCAGGTGCACGAACTGCCCCAGCTGCGCGAAGTCCGAGCAGACCAGCGTGAAGTCGTGCTTGTCGTCGAGCTTGCGGATGCGCCGGATCCGATCGGCGCCGGTCGCGCTGTCGAGGGCGTAGCAGGAGTCGGTGGGGTAGGCGATCAGCGCGTCCTCGCGCAGCTGCGCGACCGTCCGCGCGATGACCCGGGGCTGGGGGTCGCGCGCGTGGATGACGACGTAGCGAGCCATGCCCGAGGCTAACTTGATCTGGTCCAGATCATGGTGGAGACTCGACATGTGCCGCCCCCCGCAGACGCCGACCGCCTGCTGCGGGACGTGGGCCTGCGGGTGACCCGCCCCCGCCTCGCCGTCCTGGCCGCCGTGCACGACCGTCCGCACGCCGACACCGAGACGGTGCTGACCGGCGTGCGCGCCGAGCTGGGTGCCGTCTCGCACCAGGCGGTGTACGACGTGCTGCGCGCGCTGACCGACGCCGGCCTCGTACGCCGCATCCAGCCGGCCGGCTCCGTCGCCCGCTACGAGGCCCGGGTCGGCGACAACCACCATCACGTGGTCTGCCGCTCGTGCGGTTCGATCGCCGACGTGGACTGCGCCGTCGGTGACACCCCCTGCCTGACCGCCTCTGAGGACAACGGCTTCTCGATCGACGAGGCCGAGGTCGTCTACTGGGGCCGCTGCTCGACCTGCACGACCGACTCCCCCGCCTGACCCCCGCAACAGAGAGGCACCACGTGACCGAGAACGACCCGAAGCCGAGGGACACCAGCGCGAGCGCGCAGGGCACCGACCAGACCGTGAGCACCAGCGAGAGCGAGAACCCGGCGATCCCGGGCCCGACGCCCTCGACCGACCAGCGCCCGCGCACCAACCGCGACTGGTGGCCCAACCAGGTGGACCTTTCGGTGCTCAACCGCACCGACCCGAGGGCGAACCCGCTGGGCGAGGAGTTCGACTACAGGAAGGCCGTCTCCGAGCTGGACGTGGACGCGGTCAAGGCCGACCTCGTGCAGCTCATGCGCACCTCGCAGGACTGGTGGCCGGCGGACTGGGGCCACTACGGCGGCCTGTTCATCCGCATGTCCTGGCACGCGTCCGGCACCTACCGCATCGCCGACGGCCGCGGTGGGGCCGGCGCGGGCGAGCAGCGCTTCGCGCCGCTGAACAGCTGGCCGGACAACGCCAACCTCGACAAGGCCCGCCGCCTGCTGCTGCCCGTCAAGCAGAAGTACGGCCGCGCCCTGTCCTGGGCCGACCTGCTCGTGCTCGCCGGCAACGTCGCGCACGACGACATGGGGCTCACGACCTTCGGCTTCGCCTTCGGCCGTGAGGACGTCTGGCAGCCCGAGGAGGTCTTCTGGGGTCCTGAGGACACCTGGCTCGGCGACGAGCGCTACAGCGGCGAGAACGCGCTCGACCTCGACGAGGGCGACCTCGCGAACGTCACCATGGGCCTGATCTACGTCAACCCCGAAGGCCCCAAGGGCGTACCGGACCCGCTGGCGTCCGCACACGACATCAAGATCACCTTCCGCCGGATGGGCATGACGGACGAGGAGACCGTGGCGCTGGTGGCCGGTGGCCACACGTTCGGCAAGGCGCACGGCGCGGGCGACGCCTCGCTCGTCGGCCCGGAGCCCGAGGGCTGCCCGGTGCACTCCGGCGGCCTGGGCTGGAAGAACGAGTTCGGCAAGGGCAAGGCCGAGGACACCATCACCTCCGGCATCGAGGGCCCCTGGACGCAGAACCCGACGCAGTGGGACAACGGCTACTTCGACCTGCTGTTCAAGTACGAGTGGGAGCAGGTCGAGAGCCCTGCCGGCGCCAAGCAGTGGCACCCGAAGGACCCGGCTCCCGAGGACCTGGCCGACGACGCGCACGTCCCGGGCAAGAAGGTCACCACGATGATGACGACCGCCGACATGGCGCTCGTCCGGGACCCGGAGCTGCGCGCCATCTCCGAGCGGTTCCACCAGGACCCGGAGTACTTCGCCGACCAGTACGCCCGTGCCTGGTTCAAGCTGCTGCACCGCGACATGGGTCCGAAGAGCCGCTACCTCGGTCCGGACGTGCCGCAGGAGGAGCTCCTCTGGCAGGACCCGGTCCCGGCCGTGGACCACGAGCTCATCAGCGAGTCGGACGCTGCCGAGCTCAAGCGGGCGATCCTCGCCTCCGGCCTCTCCGTCCCGCAGCTGGTGCACACCGCCTGGTCCGCCGCGGCGTCCTACCGCACGACCGACAAGCGCGGTGGCGCGAACGGCGCGCGTCTGCGCCTCGAGCCGCAGCAGTCGTGGGCGGTCAACGCCGGCACGGCTGACGTCCTCGCCAAGCTGGACGAGGTCCGCAAGGCCTTCGGCAAGCCGGTCTCGCTCGCGGACACGATCGTGCTCGCGGGCTGCGCCGGCGTCGAGAAGGCCGCCGTGGACGCCGGTGTCGACATCACCGTGCCGTTCACGCCGGGCCGCACCGACGCCTCGCAGGAGCAGACCGACGTCGAGGGCATGAAGTGGCTCGAGCCGCGGGCCGACGGCTTCCGCAACTGGGTGAAGCCCGGCGCCAAGCTCACGCCCGAGCAGCTGCTCATCGACCGGGCGTACCTGCTCGAGCTGACCGCCAAGGAGCTGGTCGTCCTCGTCGGCGGCCTGCGCGTCCTCGGCGCGAACACCGGAGGCGTCAAGCACGGCGTCTTCACCGACAACGTCGGCGTCCTGTCGCAGGACTTCTTCAAGAACCTGCTCGACCTGTCCGTCACGTGGCGCACCTCCGCGAGCGACGAGGGCGTGTACGAGGCGCTCGACGCGTCGGGGAATCTCGTCCGCACCGCGACCGCCGTCGACCTGGTCTTCGGCTCGAACTCGATCCTGCGCGGCATCACGGAGGTGTACTCGTTCCAGGACACCAAGGAGAAGTTCGTTCAGGACTTCGTCGACGCCTGGGACAAGGTCATGATGTTGGACCGCTACGACGTGAAGTAGCACCTGCTCGTCCGGACGCCCCGGCCTGCCTCGCGGCAGGTCGGGGCGTCCTGCTGTGGGCCGGGGGTCAGGGCTGCGCGAGTCGCGCTCTGCGGCGCCCGTACGCGACGTAGACCACCAGGCCGAGTGCCAGCCAGGTGAGGAACCGCAGCCACGTCTCGACACTCAGGTTGCTCATCAGGTAGAGGCAGGCCAACGCGGACAGCAGCGGGAGCCACGGCGACAGGGGCACGCGGAACGAGCGCTTCAACTCAGGGCGGGTGCGCCGCAGGATCGGCACCGCCAGGGAGACGACCACGAACGCGAACAACGTGCCGATGCTGACCAGGTCCGCGAGCACGTCCAGCGGGACGAGCCCAGCAAGCGCAGCGACGCCGACCGTCACGATCGCGGTGGTGCGCACGGGCGTGCCGGTGCGTGGAGACAAGGCGGCGGCAGCCTTGGGGAGCAGCCCGTCCCGCCCCATGGCGAAGGTGATGCGGGTCATCGCGACGACGTCGACGAGGATGACGGACGTGAGTCCGGCCACCGCGGCGAGGGAGATCAAGGACGAGGCCCACCCGAGCCCCACGGTGTCGAAGGCCGACGCGATCGGGGCTCCCTCGTCGAGCTCGCGGTAGTCCACCATCCCCGTCAGCACGAACGAGACGCCGGTGTACAGGAGCGTGCAGACCAGCAGGGTCCCCAGCAGGCCCAGCGGCAGGTCACGGGACGGCCGCCGCGTCTCCTCGCCGAGGTTGGCGACGGCCTCGAAGCCGGTGTAGGCGAAGAAGACGACCGCGGCCGCGGACAGCACGCCGGTGATGCCAAAGGCCGTCGGCGACAGCCCGAACAGGGCCTGCACCAGCGGCTGAGCGAGCCCGCCCTCGCTCTCGGCGGCCTCGGCCGGCGGGACGTACGGGGTGAGGTTGGCTGCCCGCACGAAGAACAGCCCCGCGACGATGACGAACAGGCAGATCGCGACCTTGACGAGGACCAGCACGTTCGTCACCCGCGACGACTCCCGAACCCCCACCGCCGCCACGAGCCCGAGCAGCAGCACGATGCCGATGGCGCCCACGTTGACCGGCGCGTCCTCGGTGAACAGGGACGGCGGCAGGTCGAGCAGGTTCGCCAGGTAGGACGACCATCCGCGTGCGACGACGGCCCCGCCCAGGGCGAACTCGAGGAGGAGGTCCCAGCCGATGATCCACGCCGCCAGCTCACCCAGCGTGGCGTAGGCGTAGGTGTAGGCACTGCCCGCCGTCGGCACCGATGAGGCGAGCTCGGCGTAGCAGAAGGCCGCCAGCGCAGCGACCAGCCCCGCGATGAGGAACGACACCGTCACCGCGGGCCCCGCGCTCTGCTTGGCCGCGATCCCGGTCAGGGTGAAGATGCCGGTCCCGATGACGATGCCGATCCCGAAGCCCATGAGGTCGACCGGGCCGAGCCGTCGCCGCAACCGGGGACGAACGGGCCCACCCCCGGGGTCGCCCTCGGACATCGCGAGGATGTCGTCGATGCTCTTGGTGCGGAAGGCCGAGCGGCCTGGGGGAGGCGTCACGGCGGCGGCTGTACCCCGCACGGCACGGGACGATCGCCGACCTTCCGTGGCGGCGAGGTCTGCACGCCGTCGACCCGGCGGGTCGCTCGCGCTCTGCCCTCAGCGCCCCGCGGCGAGGATCCGGTCGGCGACCGATTCGACGTCCTCGCGGGTCCGTACCGGCAGCGGCGCAAGGCGGGCGGCGGTGGCCGGTGCCCTGCGCGGCGCCCCCCCCGGCCCCTCCCCTGCTGCACCCTCGACCACGGCCGGGCACCCCCGCGGCACGCAAGGCGGCCACGGTGGCGGCAACCGCGCCACGGGACACCGCGACGCCCGGCGCCACCCGGCGCACGCCGAGCTTGGCCAGTGCTTTGCCGGCCGGCCCCTCGACGACAGGACGGTGGCCAGCATCGCATCGTCATCCACGACGACGTACGAGGTCGCGCTCCCGACGCGCGCGCGGCCCTGTCGCCGGTAGGCGTCCAGCACGAGGTGGGCCATCGCCTGCGGCAGCGTTCCCGCGAACTGCTCCAGGACCTCGAGGACCTGGCCGGCGGTGTCGCCGTCGGCATACGCCCGGCCAAGGAGAACTCCGTCACGCGCCAGATGGTCGCCTGCGCGGAGGACTCCACGGTCGCGACCGGTCCAGGGCGAGTCTCATCGCCCGCGTCGGGCGCCCCGTGCAGATCAACGTCGAGGGCGCCTGCGCGAGAACCCGCGACACCCCCGCGCCCGCCGCCGCCAGCGCCTGGTCCACGTCGCTGCCGGACAGCAGCGGCGCGACCAGCGGGCTGGCGGCACCGTCGACACACCGGTCCAGCCAGTGCGCGACCGAGCGTGCCTCCCCGGGCTGAGCCTCCAGCAGCCGCACCAGGCGATCCCGAGCGACGCGCACCCTGCTGTCGTACGCGCTGAACGTCAGGGCTGCCCTGAGGCGGCTGCGGGACGTCGGCGGATCGCTCGCGCCGAGCCAGGCCCTCACCAGGTCGGACCAGCGCTCGCCGTCGTCCCGTGCCGACCAGGCACGCTCGCCGCGGGCCGGCCTCAGGTCCTTGCTGGTGGTGCCGACGGCGCTGACGCCGCGCAGCAGGAGCAGGGCAGTGGCCACCTCGGCGGGATCGGCGCCGAGCTCCTTGGCCAGCCCGCGCAGCTCCTTGACGCCCACACCGCCGCTGCCGAGGAGCCCGACGGGGGCGGAGCCCGGGCGGTGCAACAGGGCGTCGCAGAGGGCGAGCACGGCACCCACGGCAGCGGCACCGGCGGCGGCGAGCTCGTCCGGGTCCACCTGACGTCCGCTGTCCGGCACCGGGACCGGGAAGCGGCTCACTGCCGGGTAGCGCAGAGCCAGCCCCACTTCTCGGGGGCAGCTCCACTGTGCCGCTCGCCGTGACCGCGAGCAGCCCGACGTGCAGCAGCTGCTGCACGTCGCGGTCATCCGGCGGCCGGCCCTCCCAGACGCTCAGACCCGGCTCGCGCAGCACCGGTCCCTCCCGGTCGTAACGCTGGAGCACCGCCAGCTGTCCGGGCGGCAGGCCGCGCAAGGAGTCGGCCAGCTCCGGAGTGCTGGACAGCACCGTGGCCAGCTGCGCGCGCTGCCGCCCTGGTGTGTGGCGCGCGCTCCCCGTAGAGGCCGAGCATGCGCTCGAGCTCGTAGAGCGGGGTGTGCTCGTGCACGAGGGCCACCGGGCGGCCGAGCCCGAGGGGGACGGGCAGGTACTGCCGCACCAAGCCCAGCGGCCGCAGCCCCGTCTCAGTCACCAGCAGGCGGTCCCGCAGGTCGGCCAGCGCCGCAAGCAGCGCGTCGCGATCGGCGTCAGGGTCCAGCGCCAGCAGGTCGTCCTCGTCGGCGTCGTCAACCAGCAGTACCGCGGCTTCGAGCGCAGCCCGCTGCGCCGCAGGCAGGTCGTCGACAGCCGAGTGCATGCTCTGCGCAGACGCGGGCCAGCCGGGCCAGGTCGTCAAGGTCGCTGGCGGCCTGCAGGTCCGGTCGCAACGACAGCAGCCGGACGAACTGGTCCGCGGCCAGCCGGCCAGCGTCTTGGCCAGAGGCACGCGGACGAGGCCATCGGTCCGCGGGAGCAGCGGTGGCGGGCATCCCCCCGGCCGTAGCGCGGCGCTGCGGAGCACCGGTGTCCCCGAGCAGGCGTCGGGCCAGATCGGTTCGCGCCCCGAACGTGCCCGCTGCGCCGGGCGGCTACCTGCGCGGCGCAGCGGGCAGCCAGGAGGGTGCCGCCATGGCCGCCGGCGCCTCCGGAGTCGTGGCGCGATAGCGGTAGGCGGTCTGGTCGGCGATGACCAGGAAGACCTCGGCCGTCCCGTCGATCCAGTGCAGGACCGGCAGATGCCAGCCGCTGGCCAACGCCGCCAGGCGGTCAAGATCGTGGACGTCGACCATCGCGACCCCGGGCGACATCCCGACCGGTTGCGACGGCAGCAGCAGCGTCGCGTGCCGCCGCCGGCTGCGCTCCAGCGGCGTCAGGGCACGGCGCTGTCGTGACCACGCCGCCCAGACCAGTGCGCCGGCGACGAGCGCGGCCGGGCCCCCGTAGGGCCAGAGCGCGGCGAGCGCCACGGCACGGGCACCGGCTGCTGCGGGTGGGGCGGCTCCGGCGGGGCCGGCGTCGCTGAGGACCAGGGGGGCTTCGGGGTTCTTCAGCCGCAGCGCCGTCGCGTCCAGGACCAGCTCGAGTGTGCGGGTGAACGTGCGCCCGCCTGCAGCGACCTCCGGGGTGAGTGCCACCCGGACCTCGCCCACGGGTGCACCGATGGCCGCCGATGCCGCCTGCGCGCGTCCGGCCAGCTCGGGCAGGTCCAGCCGCACCGTGCCTTCCCAGCTCCCGGCGGCGAACCGCACCGGCATGAGCAGCGGGACCTCGTCGTGCCAGCCGCTCGTGGTGGCCAGCTGGGCGAGGACAGCGATGCTCCCGGGCTCGGCCGGGCCGCTGTAGCCGATCCGCACCGTGACGTCGTCGGCCAGCGCCCGGAACACCGGCTCCGGCGCGACAGCGGTGCCATCACCCGATGCCGCGGAGGCCCGGAGGGCGGCGCTGTAGCCGAACGTCAGCGAGGGCGGCCCGCTGGCCACCCCGCCGACGGCGGCTGCCGTCCCGCCCGCTGTGACCGGGCGCGCCGTCAGCAGGTGCACTCCTGTCAGTGCGGCGGCGCCGGCGGTGACCGTGGCGATCGCCCATATCAGCGAGGACCTGGACAGGCCGCCGGTGCTGCTCTTGCGGTGCTGGGCCACGGGGCCGACCTTCCGGACGTGTCGGGTGGTGCCGCCGGCGATGAGGCCCACGAGCGCGATGACCAGCCAGAGGCGGGTCTGTGCAGCCCAGGCCAAGGCTGCCCCGGCGTGCGGAACGTGCAGGATCTGCCGGCCGAGCAGCTGGCCGTCGGTGGGGTGCTCGGGGTCCAGCCAGCTGTTGCCATCGCCCTGCAGCAGCCATCGGCCCCCTGCCCTGTCGACGAGGCGGTGCAGGACCGTGGTGTCGAGCAGCTCGCTGTTGTAGGCGACGACGTCACCGACCCGGTACGCCTCGGCCGGCCAGGTGACGACCAGGGCCCCGGCGCGGATCGTCGGCTCCATGCTGACGCCGCGGGTGACGACGACGGCCGCCCCGCTGGTCAGGAACAGCAAGCCGCCGAGCAGGAACATCAGCGCTGTCACGGACAGGGCCACGGCCCGCGGTCCACGCATGGATGCTCCTGCTCGGCTGGACGTCTGGCTGCGCGTGCGGTGCTGCTACTCGGCGATCAGGGCGAACTTCGCTGCCGTGACGACGGGCTGGTTGGCGGTGCAGCTGTACGTGGTCTTCGCGGTCGTCGCGTCGTACGCACCCAGACCGGAGCAGGTGGCGCCGGTAGCGTCGTTGAAGGCGATCTGGATGACCTTGGCGGTCGTGTCACCGACCAGTACGAGCCCGACGGAGGTGATGGTGTCCTCGGCCGTGTTCGTGTTGTAGGTGACGGCGTGGGCAGCGACGCCGCTGATGGTCTGGGAGCCGTAGCCGCGAGTGACGTCGGCAGCGGGCAGGGAGTTGCTGTTGGTGAACGCTGCGCCGGTGACGGCGATGACACCGGCGACAGCAGCGGCGCCGATGAGGATGTTCTTGCGCATGGAGATGAGCCCTTCGGTTCGGTAGCCCGGCTGACCTTCGTGGGTCCCGTGGCTTTGCGCCGCCGGCTCGCGCCGGGTTTGCCCTGTCGTTGACACCAGGTGCTTCGCCTCCGCAGCGGGTCGAATGAAGTGCCCTCGCCCGTTTTGACTCGAAGCGACCACGCGCACCGCTCCGGGGCTGTCATCCCTTGGGTCTAGTCACCCTCGGCGCGACCGATGCCAGTCGCGGTTCGGCCGAGAGCTCGGCAGTACGCCCGCGGCCCGCGCCGTCGGCGCGGGCGCGCGACGTCGGCACGGCGGGTCCCGGACGCCGGTGGTTGACACGAGGGGCGTTAGTGTCAACCTGTGGGCAGCCCAGCAGTCCGGGTCCGCCGGGTCGCCGCCGTCCAGCTGCAGGCCGTGCTGGGTGATGTGGACGCGAACCTGGCGCTGGCTGCCCAGGCCGTGGCAGACGCCGTGCGACAGGGCGCCGAGGTCGTGGCGCTGCCGGAGT
>JAOPVV010000188.1 GCA_025966005.1 Frankiales bacterium | reverse complement strand
GCCCTGCGCGCCGGCGACCTCGCGGCCCGGGCTGCCCGTCGCGCACCTGTGACGACCACCCGCAGCACGACCGCCGACACGCTGGCCTTCCTGCAGTCGGCCGCCCGCGAGCGCCGTCAGGTCTGGCTCGGCTACGTCGACGCGCAGGGCCGCGCGACGTCGCGGGTCGTCGAGCCGCGCGGCGTCGAGGGCGGCTTCATCACCGCCTGGGACCACCTGCGGCAGGAGGACCGCACCTTCGCCCTGCACCGCGTGACCGGCGTCGCCGACGTCGAGCCCGACACCCCCTGACCGCCCGCTGACCTCCGCCGTCGGGCGGTCGACCGCCGTCACCGGCCCCCGCCGACGAGGATCAGCCGGCCGTGGCGGGACTGCCCCGTGACCGCACGACGTTGGAGACCCCTGTGGTGAACCCCCCTGACGGCCCGCTCATCGTCCAGTCCGACAAGACCCTCCTGCTCGAGGTCGACCACCCGATGGCCTCCGAGTGCCGCCAGTCGATCGCCCCGTTCGCCGAGCTGGAGCGCTCCCCGGAGCACGTCCACACCTACCGGCTGACCCCGCTGGGCCTGTGGAACGCGCGGGCGGCGGGCCACGACGCCGAGCAGGTCGTCGACGCGCTGGTGCGGTTCAGCCGCTACGCCGTCCCGCACGCGCTGCTCGTCGACGTCGCCGACACGATGGACCGGTACGGCCGGCTCAAGCTCGAGCTCGACCCCGTCCACGGCCTGGTCCTGCGCACCACTGACCGGGCCGTGCTCGAGGAGGTCGTCCGATCCAAGAAGGTCAGCCCGATGCTCGGGGCGCGCCTGGACCCCGAGACGGTGATCGCCCACCCGTCCGAGCGCGGACGGCTCAAGCAGGCGCTGCTCAAGGTCGGCTGGCCGGCCGAGGACCTCGCCGGCTACGTCGACGGCGAGGCCCACGACATCCAGATGAAGCAGGACGGCTGGGAGCTGCGCGACTACCAGAAGCTGGCCGTCAAGGGCTTCTGGCACGGCGGCTCGGGCGTCGTCGTGCTGCCCTGCGGCGCCGGCAAGACGATCGTCGGGGCGGCCGCGATGGCGCAGGCGGGTGCCACGACGCTGATCCTCGTCACGAACACCGTCAGCGGACGGCAGTGGAAGAACGAGCTGCTCAAGCGCACGACGCTGACCGAGGAGGAGATCGGCGAGTACTCCGGCGAGCGCAAGGAGATCCGTCCGGTCACCATCGCCACCTACCAGGTCATGACGACCCGGCGGAAGGGCGAGTACGTCCACCTCGAGCTGTTCGGCGCCCGTGACTGGGGCCTGGTGGTCTACGACGAGGTCCACCTGCTGCCCGCCCCGGTGTTCCGCATGACCGCCGACCTGCAGTCGCGCCGACGCCTCGGCCTGACCGCGACGCTGGTGCGCGAGGACGGCCGCGAGGGCGACGTCTTCAGCCTCATCGGCCCCAAGCGCTACGACGCGCCGTGGAAGGATATCGAGGCGCAGGGCTGGATCGCTCCCGCCGACTGCACGGAGGTGCGGGTGACGATGACCGACGCCGAGCGGCTCACCTACGCCACCGCCGAGCCCGAGGACAAGTACAAGATCGCCTCGACGGCGTTCACGAAGATCGCCGTCATCAAGAAGCTGGTCGAGCGCCACGACGACCAGGTCCTGGTCATCGGCGCCTACCTCGACCAGCTCGACGAACTCGGCGTCGCCCTCGACATGCCGGTCATCCAGGGCTCGACGAAGAACGCCGAGCGCGAGCGGCTGTTCGACCTGTTCCGCCGCAAGCAGATCCCCGGGCTGGTCGTCTCCAAGGTCGCGAACTTCTCGATCGACCTGCCCGAGGCGACCGTGGCGATCCAGGTGTCGGGCACCTTCGGCTCGCGCCAGGAGGAGGCCCAGCGCCTCGGCCGGATCCTTCGTCCCAAGGAGGACGGCCGCACCGCGCACTTCTACTCGGTGATCTGCCGCGACACCCTCGACCAGGAGTACGCCGCCCACCGGCAGCGGTTCCTCGCCGAGCAGGGCTACGCCTACACGATCGTCGACGCGGACGACGTGCTGTCCGGCGGCTGATGCACCCCGCCCTGGCTGCGGCCGCCGAGGCGGTGCGGCGAGACCTGCCACCCGCACACGCCCCGCTGCTCGACCCCGCGGTCGAGCAGCGGGCCTGGTGGCTGGCTCAGTGGGAGGACGGCGCCGAGCTGGTGCTCGGGCTGCTCGCCCAGGACGTCCAGGAGGCCGTGCACGCCGTCGACCCCGACTGGCCGGCCTGCACCGAGAGCTCCTGCCCGGCCCGGGAGGCGCACGCCCTGTTCGTCGAGCCCGACCTCGGCCCCGACCCGTTCTGGACCTGCCACCGCACCGGCCTGCCCGTCGCGCCCGTCGGCGGCCTCCACCCCTGACCCCCCACTACCCCGCCCGAACCGTGCGATCGGACCCCCCTGACCGAGCGGTTCGAGCGGGGTGGTGGGGGTCTGCGGGTCGCCCGGGCGGGTGACCAGGGACGGCGCGTGGGTGCCGACACCACAGGCATGCTGCGTGCCCTCGTCGTCCTCGCGACCGCCCCCACCGTCCTGCTGCTGAGCACGGCCTCACCCGCGTCCGCGGCCACCCCGAGCTGCATGGGCAAGGTCGCGACCGTCGTCAGCACCGGCATTTCCAGCCTGGTGAGGGGCACCTCGCGGGCCGACGTCATCGTCGTTCTGCACGGCGCCCGGCGGGTCGAGGCCGGCGCCGGCGACGACCTCGTGTGCGGCGGCGTCGGCAGCGACACCGTGCTGGCCGGTGACGGCAACGACCGCGTCTACGCCGGCGCCGGCAACGACCAGGTCCGCGGCGGGAACGGCAACGACGCCCTGCGCGGCGGTGCCGGCAACGACGCGCAGTACGGCGAGGCCGGCGCGGACGACGTGTCGGGCGAGGCGGGCAGCGACCGGGTCGACGGCGGCCTCGGGGCCGACCGGCTGTACGGCGGGCTCGGCAACGACGTGCTCGTTGGCGGCGACGGTGCGGACGGCCTGGTCGGCGACGCCGGCACCGACCGGCTCGACGGCGGCGCCGGGAACGACGGGCTCCAGGGGGGCGCCGACGCCGACGTCCTGTGGGGCGGAGCGGGCACAGACGTCGTGTCCGGCCAGACCGGCGACGACCGGCTGTTCGGCGGCACCGAGGGCGACCGGCTGGTCGGCGGTGACGGCAACGACGCGCTGGACGGCGAGGCCGGGGACGACACCGTCGACGGCCAGCTCGGCGCCGACGCGCTGCGCGGTGGGCTCGGCGACGACGTCCTGTACGGCGGTGCCGGCGACGACGCCCTGTCCGGCGGAGACGGGTTCGACGCCCTCGACGGCGGCGCGGGTGACGACCGGATGACCGGTGACCTCGGCGACGACGCGCTCGTGGGCGGCGCGGGCGCCGACGACCTCGACGGCGGGGAGGGCGCCGACGTCCTGGACGGCGAGGCCGGTCTGGACGCCGTACGCGGCGGGGCCGGGATCGACAGCTGCGTCAGCGAGACCGCTCCGGTCTGCGACGACGCCGAGGCCGAGGAGCTGGCCGAGCCGGGCGTCGACGACGGCCCGCTCACCGACGAGTCGGGCGCGATCATCGACAACACCGACGCGGTCGAGCCGCTCGAGCCGATCAGCGACGAGCCGTTCGACGAGAGCCTGATCTGACCGACGTCAGGCGCAGCCCACGGCGCGGCAGGTCGGCGCCGTCCTCACGACGGCCCAGCCGTCGCTGACCTCGACCAGCTCGAGCCGCACGTCGGCGACCCCGTCGGGTCCGGTGACGCGCACCTGGGCCTGCGCGCTGTCGCGGTCCTGCCGCACCGACAGCAGCTCGATGCCGACGCTGGAGGAGTCGTCGCGGTCGCGCGCGGTGGCGGCCTGCAGGTCCTGGCAGCGCTCTGCGGACGACCGGTCGTCCGCGGGGGCGCCGGGTGCCGCCACCGAGAGCCGCTCGTAGGCCGTGCAGTCGCCGAAGACCGCGGCGCCGGTCCAGGCGAGCGCCGCCCCGCTCGGTGTCATGAGCCGGCGCAGGTCGACCGCCGCGACCGTCCCGACCGCGAGGGCCAGCAGGACCGTCACGCCGATCAGCACCTCGGGCCCGCGTCGCACCCGCCTGGCCTTGACACCCTCGAGCGACTGCTCCGCCTGCGCGTAGATGCGCTCGACGCGCTGCTCGCGGGTCTCGGGCACCGGCGTGTCGGACACCGTCGTCTCGGCCACCGTCAGGAGCGCAGCGAGGCCATCGCCGGGGCGAGCCGGGCCCACTCCTGCCGAGGCGCGGTGAAGGCGTCCGGCCCGAGCACCTGCAGGCAGACGTGGTCGGCGCCGGCGTCGAGGTGGGCCTGCACCCGGTCGACCACGGCCTGCTCGTCCCCGCCGACGACCAGCGCCGCCTTGAGCCGGTCGCTGCCGCCGCGGACGGCGTCGTCCTCGGTGAAGCCGGAGCGGAACCAGTTGTTCCGGTAGTTCGGCAGGCCGGTGTAGATCTCGAGGTGCCAGTGGGCCCGGGCGCGGAAGACCTCGGGGTCGTCGGACAGCACGACCGCCTGCTCGACCGCGAGCAGCGGCCCGTCACCGAGCACGGCGCGCGCCTCGGCGGTGTGCTCGGGCGTCACGAGGTACGGGTGCGCGCCGTGAGCCCGGTCGCGGGCCAGCTCCAGCATCTTCGGGCCGAGGGCGGCGAGCACGCGCGGCGGCGGCACCGCTCCCCCGGCGGCCAGGTACGTCGCCTTGTCGAGCGCGTGGAGGTACTCGCGCATCGCCGTGAGCGGCTTGCCGTAGTCGTGGCCGCGGACCCGCTCGACCAGGGGCGCGTGGCTGACGCCGAGCCCCAGGACGAAGCGTCCCGGGTGCATCGCCTCCAGCAGCCGGCCGGCCGCGTTCGCCGCGGTCGCGTCGCGGCCGTAGATGCTCGCGATGCCGGTGGCGACGGCCATCCGCTGCGAGGCCGACAGGTAGAGCGCGGCGGCGGTGAAGGCCTCCCGGCCGTACGCCTCGCCGAACCACAGCGCGTCCCAGCCCTGGGCGTCGAGCTCGGCGACCTGGTCCCGGGCGGCCGAGACCTCGAGCGCGTCGAGCGCCGACGTCCAGATCCCGACCGGCCCGGGGAGCAGCATCAGCCGTAGACCAGGCGGGTGATCCACTCGGCGACCAGCGCCGGCTTGCTCTCGCCCTCGACCTCGACCGTGTAGGTCTTGGTCACCTGCAGGGTGTTGGCGTCCTTGGCCTCGACCGCGGTCAGCACGGCGGTCGCGCGGATCTTCGAGCCGACCTTGACCGGGTTGACGAAGCGGACCTTCTCGAAGCCGTAGTTGACGCCCATCACGATGCCCTCGAGCCGCTCCGGCGGCTGCGGCACCGACTCGGCCAGCTTGGTGAGCAGCGACAGGGTGAGGAAGCCGTGCGCGATCGGCACGCCCCACGGCGACAGGGTCTTGCACAGCTCCGGGTCGACGTGGATGAACTGCTGGTCCTCGGTGACGTCGGCGAAGGCGTTGATGCGCGCCTGGTCCACCTCGAGCCACTCGCCGGTGCCCTCGGTCTGGCCGATGGCCGCCTGGTAGAGCTCGTACGCCTTCTCGCCGTTCGTGGCCATGCTCGGGTGTCCTCCTGCGGTCGGTGGTGTCCCCGCAAGGATCGCAGAGCCGGGCGGGACGCCTCGCGCTGGCTGCCGGAGCAGCGGCTCGCGCCGGTCGCGCGCAGCGGAGTGGTGGCCCGCGAGTTCGGAGGAACCGTCGACGACGGTGCGTTCCGTGCGCCACCATCCCCGACCGTGGTGGAGACCGACCGACGTCTGCGGGCGCTGGCCGGTGCCGTCACCGCCGGCGCCCTGCTGCTCACCGTCGCGGCGCTCGCCCTGCACCTGTCCTGGGCCGGCCGCGTCGACGGCCTCGATCCGCTGCACTCGGGCGACGTCGTGCTGGCGACGCTCTACCCGCTGGCCGGTCTGCTGGTGCTGTGGCACCGCCCGCGCAACCCGGCCGGCTGGGTGCTGCTCTCCGCGGCGCTCGTCGCCGTCTCGCTGCTGGCGCACCAGTGGTCGGAGATCGGCCTGCGCGAGCCGGGGTCGCTGCCGCTGGTGCCGCTCGCGGTCTGGCTGAGCGCGTGGACGTTCGTCCCGTACTGGGCGCAGCCGTCGCTCGCGACCACGCCGCACACGCCGGCCCCCGCTCCCCACAGCGCCCACGTGCTGCGCCT
>JAOPVV010000157.1 GCA_025966005.1 Frankiales bacterium | reverse complement strand
CTCGGCGACGGCCAGCGCGACGGGGACGGGGGCCACGGCGGTGGCGGGCCGGACCTGCGCCAGCCCCTCCTGCGGACCGAGCACGACGGCGGAGGCCGGGGCGGCCAGGACGCCGAGGACGGCGGCGACGGTCACGAAGGCGGTGCGGCGGCGCAAGAGGGTCACGTCCGGGGAGTCGGCGCGTGGCCCGCGCGGCTGGAGAGCTCGTCGGCCGCAGCGTTCGTCAGGCAGGCCCGTCACGCCTGCAGCGACACGGGAGTGTCACCACAAGGACATGTTCCGACGGGCGCCGGCGGTCCGTCAGCGGGCGCGGGAGGCGCTCAGCAGCGCCCGCAGGGCCAGCACCGCCTGCACGGCGCGCTCCCCGTCGTTGGCCTGGACGGCCAGCAGCGCGACGGTGTCGTCGTCGTGCAGGTCCAGGCTCGCCCAGGGACTGCCCTCGTCGAGGCGCACCGAGCGGACAACCTGCCAGGGCAGGACCCGGTCGCCGAGGACGTTGCGGATCCGGATGCCACCGGCGTCGGCCTCGACGCGCGCCCGGGTGAACGCCAGCAGGGCCCCGGCGATGAGCACGCCCAGCCCGAACATGGCGAGCTGGTCGGGGAGCCGGAAGGCGGCGTCGCCGTCGCTGCCGCGCCCGAGGGCGACGGCGATCACGCCGAACAGCACCACCACCAGGACCGACAGCCCCCAGCAGGTCCGGGTGAGCTTGCGGGGACGGACGACGACGCGGTCGGTCATGCGGGCAGCTCCACGGCAGGGACGGTACGGGTGACGGGCGACGCGACGGGGCTCTGGCGCAGCAGCCGGAAGGCGACCTGCACGGCCGGCCCGATGCCCAGCGCGAACAGGACGGTGCCGACGCCGACGGGCCCACCGAGCGCCACCCCGACGACGAGGACGGCGCACTCGAGCAGCGCCCGGCAGCTGCCGACCCGCCAGCCGGTGCGCGTGTGCAGCGCGACCATCAGGCCGTCGCGCGGACCGGGGCCGAGGTGGGCACCCAGGTACAGGGCGGAGCCGGCGGCGACCGACGCGATGCCCCCGAGGGTGGCGACCAGGCGCACCGCCACGGGCTGGTCAGCGAGCTGGTCCAGCAGCGGGGTGGCGAGCAGCAGGTCGACCACGGCCCCGATGACGACGACGTTGAGCAGCGTGCCGACGCCGGGACGCACCCCCGCGGCCAGACCGATCAGCAGGACGACGACGGAGATCCCGATGGCGGTCCGGCCGAAGGGGGTGCCCAGCCGTTCGGACAGCCCGCCGGTCAGGACGTCCCACGGCCCGACGCCGAGGTCGGCGACGAGCCCGAGCCAGAGCCCGGTGCCGAACAGGACCAGCCCGACGAGCAGCTTGAGGCCCCTCACCCGCGTCGTCCGCTGACCCAGACGGCCACCATCGTCAGGCTGACGCCCAGCACCGTGAGCAGCTCGACGCCGCGGCCGGCGACGGGCAGCGCGACGTCGAGCAGCAGTGCGCCGAGCAGCTGTCCGGCGGTCAGTGCGAGGCCGAGCCGCAGGACGCCGAGCCGGCGGACGATGATCGCGGCGACGGCGACGAACGCGGCGCCCAGCGGGCCGCCCAGGTAGAGGTACCAGCGGTCCAGGCCGGGCCAGTCGCCGACCGCCGCGTCGCGGAGCACGACGTCGACCAGGACGCCGGCACCCAGGGCGATCGTCCCGACCACGAAGTTGACCAGCGTCGCGACCCCGGCGTCGCCGGTGGTGTCCCGGACCCGGCCGTTCAGGGCCTGCTGCACCGAGACGAGGAAGCCGGCGCCGACGACGAGCAGCAGCAGCAGCGGGCTCGCCGCGCGGGCCCCCTCCCCCAGCACGCTGATGCCGACGGCGACCAGGCAGAGCACCGCGCCGAGCACGCGCGGCGCGGTGAGGGCGTGGCTGCCGCCGGGGCCCCAGCCGGCCCGGTCGACGGCGAGGCCACCGCTGGTCTGGCCGGCGACCAGCCCGACCGTCAGCAGCGCCACGCCGATCTCGGGCGCGGCGGCTGCACCGACCGCGACCAGGCTCGCCCCACCGAGCCCACCGAGCCGCTGCACCCACGGGACGTCGCGCACCTTGCGGACGCCGGCCCGGGCCGACGGCCGGGCGAGGACGACGGCGACGACCGCGACCAGGCCGGTGGCGAAGGACACGAGCGCTGCGAGCAGGACGTCGTCGAGGGAGGTCCGCAGCTCGCCGTTGACGCGCTGCTGCAGGGCGACCAGGGCGCCGGAGACGAAGGCCGCCCCGAGCGCCAGGTCGGTGGCGCGGGAGCCGCGGACCTCCGGGACCGCCGGCGCCGTCACTCGACGATCTTGGAGATCGGGAGCTCGAGGATGTCCCGGGCCCCCGCCGCCTTGAGCGCCGGGATGAGCGTGTTCACGCCCTTCTTCGGCACGACGGTCTCCAGGGCGCGCATGTCGGCCGCGGCCAGCGTCATCACGGTCGGCGAGGACATCGCCGGCAGGCTCGCGATCACGGCGTCGAGCTGGTCGGTCGGGACGTTGAGCTTGAGCAGCACGTGGCCGCGGGCCCTCAGCGCGCCCTGGACCAGCACGACGAGGTCCTCCATCGCGGCCCGCTTGGCGGGGTCCTCGTAGGCGGCGCGGTTGGCGATCAGCTCGGTGCGGCTGGTCAGCAGCGTCCCGATGATCTTCAGACCGGCCTTGCGCAGCGACGAGCCCGTCTCGGTGAGGTCGACGATCGCGTCGACGATGTCCGGGATCTTCGCCTCGGTGGCGCCGTGGCTGGTGAACACCTTGGCCTTGACGCCGTGCTCCTCGAGGAAGCGCCGGGTCGTCTCCGGCATCTCGGTGGAGATGCGGACGCCGTCGGGCAGGTCGGTGACCGACTCCCAGGGCGACTCCTTCGGCACCGCGAGCACGACGCTGACCACGGCCTCGCCGGCGCGACCGCCACCGATCTCGCCGAGGCTGACGACGTCGGCCGCCGTCTCGGTGATCCAGTCGCGACCGCTGATGCCGAGGTCGAAGATGCCCTGCTCGACGTAGGTCGGGATCTCCTGCGGGCGCAGGAAGCGGACCTTGTCGATGCGGGGGTCGTCGACGCGGGCGTGGTAGTCGCGGTCGCCGCCGCGCACGACGTGCAGGTCGGCGGACGAGAACAGCTCGAGGACCTGCTTCTCCAGGCTGCCCTTGGGCAGGACGATCGCCAGCACGGTTCTAGGCCTCTCGGTCGGTCTGGGGGTAGGTGCCGGTGCGCAGTTGCTTGAGCGTGACCGCGGTGTCGAGGGCAGCCAGGACCGCCTCACGACCCTTGTCCTCGGTCGAGCCGGGCAGCCCGGAGCGGGCGTGCGCCTGCTCGTCGGTGTCGCAGGTCAGGACGCCGTTGCCGACCGGGGTGTGGCTGTCGAGCGAGACACGGGTCAGTCCGTAGGTCACGGCGTCGCAGACGTACTCGAAGTGCGGGGTGCCGCCGCGCACGACCAGCCCGACCGCGGCGACGGCGTCGTGGGTGGCCGCCAGCGCCTGGGCCACGACCGGCAGCTCGACCGCGCCGGACACCCGCACGACGGTCGGCTCGTCGATGCCGCACTCGGCGGCGGTGCGGACGGCCGACGCGAGCAGCGCGCCGGTGATCTGCTCGTGCCAGCGGGTCGCGACGATCGCCAGCGAGACGCCGCGGGCGTCGACGACCCCGGCGGCGGGGGCGCCCTTGCCGCTCACGGCTCGACCCGGGCGTTGGCGCCGTCGACGACACCGACGGTCTCGGGGGTCAGGGAGTCGGCGGCGGCCTCGGTGACCTCGTCCTCGAACGCGGCCAGGCCCGGCAGGTCGTGGCCCATCCGGTCGCGCTTGGTGCGCAGGTAGCGCAGGTTCTCCGGGTTGGCGTGCACCGGCAGCGTCACCCGGCCGGTGATCTCCAGGCCGTAGCCCTCGAGCCCGGCGCGCTTGGTCGGGTTGTTGGTGAGCAGCCGCATGCTGCGCACCCCGAGCTCGACCAGGATCTGCGCGCCGGTGCCGTAGTCGCGGGCGTCGGACGGCAGGCCGAGCTCGAGGTTGGCGTCGACGGTGTCGGACCCGCGGTCCTGCAGCTGGTAGGCCTGCAGCTTGTGCATGAGGCCGATGCCGCGTCCCTCGTGCCCGCGGACGTAGAGCACAACGCCCCGGCCGGCGGCGTCGACGGCCTCGAGCGCGGCGTCGAGCTGCGGGCCGCAGTCGCAGCGGCGCGAGCCGAACACGTCGCCGGTGAGGCACTCGGAGTGCACCCGGACCAGCACGTCCGTGCCGTCACCCAGGTCGCCCTTGACCAGCGCGATGTGGTCGGTGTCGTCGAGCACCGAGCGGTAGCCGACGGCACGGAACTCGCCGTGGGCGGTCGGGATGCGCGCCTCGGCGACCCGCTCGACCTGCTGCTCGGTGCGGCGCCGGTAGGCGATGAGGTCGGCGATCGAGACGAGCGCGAGGTCGTGCTCGATCGCGAACGCCTTGAGCTCGGGCAGGCGCATCATGAGGCCGTCCTCCTGGACGATCTCGCAGATGACGCCGGCCGGCGTGAGGCCGGCGAGGCGGGCGAGGTCGACGGCGGCCTCGGTGTGCCCGGGGCGGCGCAGGACGCCGCCCGGCTTGGCCCGCAGCGGGAAGACGTGGCCCGGCCGCACGAGGTCGTACGCCGTCGTCTCGGGGTCGACGAGGAACTGGATCGTGAGCGCCCGGTCGACCGCGCTGATGCCGGTGGTGACGCCCTCGCGCGCGTCGACGCTGACCGTGAAGGCCGTCTGCATCCGCTCGGTGTTCTCCGGGACCATCTGGTGCAGCTGGAGGCGCTGCAGGACGTCCTCCTCCATCGGCACGCACAGCAGGCCGCGGCAGTGCGTCATGGTGAAGGCGACCAGTTCCTGGCTGACCATCTCGGCGGCGAAGACGAGGTCGCCCTCGTTCTCGCGGTCCTCGTCGTCGACGACGACGATCGCCTTGCCGGCGGCGATGTCGGCGATCGCCCGCTCGATCGTGTCGAGCCCGGTGGCGAAGCGCTGTGTCTCGTCGGTCGTGCGCTCGTCGGTCGTGCGCTCGATGGTCATGCTGTCCCCTCGTTGGTGCGCAGTCCTGCGCGCAGGAGCTTCTCGACGTGCTTGGCGATGACGTCGACCTCGAGGTTGACGGGGTCGCCGGGGCCCTTGGCACCCAGGGTGGTGAGCCCGAGCGTGGTGGGGATGAGGCTGATCTCGAACCACTCGTCCTCGATGGCGCTGACGGTCAGCGAGACGCCGTCGACGGTGATGGAGCCCTTCTCGACGACGTAGCGGCCGAGGCCGTCCGGGAGGCTGACCCGCACGACCGTCCAGTGCTCGTCGGGCGTGACAGCGAGGATCTCGCCGGTGCCGTCGACGTGACCCTGGACGACGTGGCCGCCGAGCCGGTCCTGGACGCGGACGGCCCGCTCGAGGTTCACCGGACTGCCGGGCGCGAGGACGCCGAGGCTGGAGCGCCGGAGCGTCTCGGCCATCACGTCGGCGGTGAAGGTGCCGCCGACGTTCTTGACCACGGTCAGGCAGACGCCGTTGACCGAGATCGAGTCGCCGTGGCCGGCGTCGCTCGTGACGAGCGGCCCGCGGACGGTGAGGCGCGAGGCGTCCGCCAGCTCCTCCACCGCGACCACCTCGCCGAGCTCCTCGACGATGCCGGTGAACACCTAGCGCCTCCCCTGATCCTCGTGACCGAGCTGGTGCGGACGCAGCGTGAGCCGGACGTCGTCGCCGACCCGGACGACGTCATCGAGCCGGAACCGGTGCGCCGCGGCGATGGTCGCGGCGCCGGCCGTGGCCAGCGCGGCGGGGCCCTCGCCGAGCAGCGCCGGCGCGACGTACCCGACGACCCGGTCGACGAGGCCGGCAGCGACGAAGGCGCCCGCGAGCGTGGGGCCGCCCTCGAGCAGGACGCTCGTGGCGTCCTCGAGCCGGGCGAGCAGCTCGCGCAGGTCGACGCGGCCGTCCTCGCCCTTGCCGACGACGAGGTTGCGCGGGTACTCCGCGACCGGGGTCGTCGTGACGACCAGGGCGGGGTGCGGCCCGCGCAGCGCACGAGCGGTGGCCGGCGTGCGTCCGTGGCTGTCGACGACCACGCGCAGCGGCTGGTGACCGGGGTCGGGGCGGACGTCGAGCAGCGGGTCGTCCTGCAGCAGGGTGCCGACCCCGGCCATCACGACGTCGACCTCCCCCCGCAGCCGGTGGACGTCGGCGCGAGCGGCCTCGGAGGTGATCCAGCGGGAGGTGCCGTCGGCGGCGGCGCTGCGGCCGTCGAGCGTCGCGGCGTACTTCCAGGTGACGAACGGACGACCGAGCCGCTGCCGGCCCAGCCACGCCTCAAGGGGTCCGAGGGCCACCTCGTCGGCGAGCACACCGGTCTCGACGTCGACGCCGGCGGCGCGCAGCGCCTCGGCTCCCCCGCCGGCCTGCCC
>JAOPVV010000152.1 GCA_025966005.1 Frankiales bacterium | reverse complement strand
GGGGGGTGCTCGCTGTGGGCGGGCCCCGGGACGTGCGGCGGGACCACCGGAGAGGCGCCGCCGCCGATGTCGAGCCGCCGCTCGAGCCGCTCGAGGCGGGCCAGCAGCGCGCTGTCGTCCGAGCTCGCCGCGGGCAGCAGCACCCGGGCGCAGACCAGCTCGAGCAGCAGCCGGGGCGCGGTCTTCCCGCGCATCTCGACCAGGCCGGCGTGCAGCAGGTCGGCGGCGCGCGACAGCCCGGCGGTGCCCATGGCCGAGGCCTGCCGGGCCATCCGCTCGAGCTGGTCGACGGGGCAGTCCAGCAGGCCGTTGGTGAGCGCCTCCGGGACCGCGTCGAGGATGATCAGGTCGCGCAGCCGCTCGAGCACGTCGGTCGCGAACCGGCGCGGGTCGTGGCCGCCCTCCATGACCTGGTCGAGCAGGCCGAACACGGCGGCCGCGTCGTGGGCGGCGAAGGCGTCGACGATGCCGTCGAGCAGCGTGTCGGGGGTGACGCCGAGCAGGGCGGCCGCGCCCTCGCGGGTCACGCCCTGCGGACCGGCGGACGCGAGCACCTGGTCGAGCACCGACAGGCCGTCGCGGGCCGAGCCGGCGGCCGCGCGCACGACGAGCGGGATCACGCTGGGGTCGACCACGATGCCCTCGGACGCCACGACGCCGTTGAGCAGCTCGGTCAGCGCCTTCGGCGACATCAGCCGGAACGGGTAGTGATGGGTGCGCGACCGGATGGTCTGCAGCACCTTCTCCGGCTCGGTCGTCGCGAAGACGAACTTCACGAACTCCGGCGGCTCCTCGACGAGCTTGAGCAGCGCGTTGAACGCCGCCGCCGTGACCATGTGGGCCTCGTCGATGATGTAGATCTTGTACCGGCTGCTGACCGGGGCGAAGAACGCCCGCTCGCGCAGGTCACGGGCGTCGTCGACGCCGTTGTGGCTGGCCGCGTCGATCTCGATGACGTCGAGCGAGCCGGGGCCGTTCGGGGCCAGCGCGACGCACGAGTCGCAGGTGCCGCACGGGTCGGGCGTCGGGCCCTGCTCGCAGTTGAGGGAGCGCGCCATGATGCGGGCGCTGGAGGTCTTGCCGCAGCCGCGCGGTCCGCTGAACAGGTAGGCGTGGCTGATCCGCCCGTTCGTCAGCGCCTGGCGCAGCGGGCCGGTGACGTGGGCCTGGCCCTTGACCTCGGCGAAGCTGGCCGGCCGGTACTTGCGGTAGAGCGCCAGGCTCACGATCTCTCCCTGCCACGTAGAGGACCCCTCGCGCACCCGCTCAGAGCTCGCCTGCCCTTGCTGCCTTCCGGCCCTGGGGGAGTTCAGCGAGATGGGCGCCGCACGAGGGGTCTGGTCGAACCCTACCGGCTCGCGCGCGGTCCGTTCAGCCGACCGTGAGGGCGACCCGCTGGGAGACCGACCGGCCCGCGCCCGTGGCCAGCACGGTCTGCCCGACCAGGGCGGTCCCTGCCGGGAACGCCGGGCCGGGGAGCGACGCGAGGACGGCGGAGCCGGGAGGCGGCTCCTCGAAGCAGTTCCTGGCGGGCAGCTCGACCCGCTCGCGCAGCTCGGCCCCCGGGGCGAGCTCGGCACGACGGACACCGATGGCGTCGCTGAAGCCGTTCGAGCCCAGCAGCACCGTGCTGCCCCGTCGCACGAGCTGGTGCACGTCGGTCGTGTAGACGTCGAAGGCCTGCGGCTCGGAGGTCCGGTTGCTGACGACGCGCTCGCCCCACCACGAGCCGCCCACCGCGGTCGTGGTGTTGAAGGGCTCGAACGAGTGCGTCAGCGTCGAGACGGCGCCCTCGGAGCGCAGCGCGGTCCCGCAGGTGGTCGTGCGCGCCGCGACGACGAGGCGACGGTCGGTGTCGCCGGGCGCGTTGCGCGCGGTCTGCTGGACGGACGCCGCCATCCGCGGCGTGGCACCGCACGGAACGGTCAGCGTGCCGGCGTACGTGCCGTCCGACCGCACGGCCAGCCGTCCGGCCGGGCTCGACTCGACGCGCGACACCTCCCGCCGGACCAGGACCGCGGTCCCCGGCTTGGCCGGGTAAGTCGACCCGCTCACCGCCACCCGGCAGTCCCCAGCGCCGCGCGCCGCCAGCGTCAGCCGGGTGCCGACCTCGTACGTGGTCGGCGCGGACTGCACGTCGGCCGTGCGCGCCTGCAGGACCACCGAGAACGGCGGACGGACGCGGAACTGGACCCGCCCGGCCTCGTCGGTCCGGCCGGTGCGCACCACCCGCGCGGTCGCCGCGCCGGCGTCGCGGGCCAGCAGCTCGACGGCCGCTCCGGGCACGACGCAGGACGTCCCGCCACCGGTCAGCCGTCGCAGGACGTAGCCCTGCACGTGGTCCCGCCCGGCCACCAGCTGCTGGGGGCCGCCGCCGACCAGCTCGACCGGACCCGGCTCGCACACCGCCGGGGCGGCAGTGGCCGGGGACCCCGGGACGAGCGGCAGCAGCAGGGCGGCGAGCAGGACGACGGGTCGGCGCACGGGGGCTCCTCGGTGGGGCGGGGCCGGATCCCACCACGGGACGCGTCGGCGCCGCAGCCGCCGCGGACGGTGATCGGGTGACGCGGAGCCGGCTCCAGGCAGGTGCCGTCGCCGGACTCGCCGCTCCGCTAGGATCGCGAACGGAGGATTCGCCTAGTTGGCCTATGGCGCACGCTTGGAAAGCGTGTTGGGGGCAACCCCTCGCGAGTTCGAATCTCGCATCCTCCGCCACCGAGAGCCGCTCCCCCGCCCGGGGGGCGGCTCTCGTCGTCCCGGCCTGGCAAGGTGGTCGGCGTGGGACGACCGCGCGACTACAGCAGCCGGGCCGTGCGCCGGGTGCGCGACGCCGCCCGGGCCGACGGCGCCGACCGCAGCGGCCTGTCGGCGCTGATCTCGGTCCACGCCCTGCACGCCGCCGGGGACGCGCTGGTCACGGTCGCCCTGGCCGGGACGCTGTTCTTCTCGGTGCCGATCGGCGAGGCCCGCAGCCGGGTGGCGCTCTACCTCGTCCTGACGATGCTGCCGTTCTCGCTCCTGGTGCCGATCGCCGGTCCGCTGCTCGACCGCTTCCCGCACGGCCGCCGCAACGTGCTGGCGCTCACCACCGGCGGGCGCGGGCTGCTCACGTGGGTGATGGCCGGCGCCACCGCGTCCCTCGGCCTCTACCCGCTCGCGCTGGCGGTGCTGGTGCTGTCCCGGGCGTACGGCGTGGCCCGCAGCGCGGCGGTCCCGCGCGTCCGGCCGCCCGGGGTGGGGCTGGTCTCGGCGAACGCCCGGCTCAACATCGCGGCGGTGACCGCGGGGGCCGGGGCCGCTGCACTGGGCTCGGGCGTCGCGGCCCTGGTCGGCAGCGGCTGGGTGCTCCGTCTCGCCAGCCTGCTGCTGATCGCCGGCGCCGTGCTGTCGCTGCGGCTGCCCTCGCACGTCGACGAGGCGGCCGACCGCACGACGGGCCACGCTCCCTTCCGGCTGCTGGCGGCCCGGCCCGTCGTCACGGGGCCGCTCGCCACCGCCATCGCGCTGCGTGCGCTGGCCGGCCTGCTGACGATCTTCCTGGCGTTCTTCCTGCGGGCGGAGGGCGCCTCGACGCTGCTCATCGCGTCGGTCGTCGGCGCGGCCGCCGTCGGGCAGCTCGCCGGGACCTCGCTGGCCGCGCGGCTCCCGGAGACGTCCTGCGGGATGCTGACGGTCGCCACCCTGGCTGCCCCGCTGGTCGCGTGCCTCGGGGCAGCGCTGACCGCCGGGGCGCCGTGGGTCGTCGCCGCCGCGGCGACCACCGGGTTCTCGGCGTCGCTGTCGAAGTTCGCCCTCGACGCCGCGCTGCAGGAGCACGTCCCCGGACGCTCGATGGGCACGGCGTTCTCCCGCGCCGAGACGGGCCTGCAGCTGGCCTGGGTCGTCGGCGGCGCGCTGGCCGTCGCGGTCCCGACCGTCGCGGGCCTGGGCTTCGGCCTCGGCGCCGCGCTGCCCGTGCTCGGCGTGCTGCTGGCCCGCCGGTTCGCGCAGCGCGCTGTCGCAGACTGAGACGGCGGGCGACTGCTCCCGATGACCAGCTCGTCCCACCGCCGACGACGGCGGCGCTGGACCTGCGGGGGGCGCGGCGCGCGACTGACCGCAGGTCAGCTCGCCGCGGTCCGCGTCGCCGTCTCCGGCGTGACCAGGTGCAGCAGCGCGAGGTTGTCGAGCGCCGGACGGGCCATCGCCGCGACCGCCGTGAACACGACCCCCTGCTGGGCGACCAGCCGCTCGTCGACCAGCCCGCTCAGGGCGTACGCCACCGCGCCGGTCTGACGCACGCTCACCTCGTCGACCCCCGGCTGCCGGGTGGAGGCCACCGCGACACCGGCGGCGTGGCCGGTGTCGTCCTGGGACGCACCGACCGAGAACGACTCCCGCGGGTTGACCCCGGGGTCGGCCGCGCGGTCACGCAGCTTCAGCAGCACCCGGTGCCAGCCCAGGACGTCACCGGCCAGCCCCAGCCCGGTGACGTCGTCCTCGGTCAGCCCGGTGCCGCGCTGTCCTGGTGCGAAGCAGCGGGCGTACGACAGGACCGCGGTGGTCCACAGGGCCTCGAGCGCCAGGTCGTCGGGCTCACCCTCGACGCCCAGCTCGGTCATCAGCCGCTCGCAGCAGCGGAGCACCGTCTGGAGGTCCTCGAAGGTGCCCGCGAGGTCGGCCAGGGCCAGCGCCGCGGGGGACGTCAGGCGGCGCACCGCGGTCGGGACGGCGGCCTGCTCGGGGGCGCTCATCCGACCGACGGCCCGAGGCCGAGCGACTGCGGCGTGCTCGCGTCCGGCGACGGCTGGTGCAGCCCGCCGTCGAGCTCCCCGAACTCCGTCATCAGGGCCCGGCTGCCACCCCACGGCGTCTGCTCCTCCGCGATGAGCGTGTTGGTCGTCAGCAGCAGCCCGGCCACCGAGGCGCCGTTCTGCAGAGCCGACCGGCAGACCCGCAGCGGGTCCAGGATCCCCATCTCGATCATGTTCCCGAAGCGGCCCTCCAGGGCGTCGAAGCCCTCGTCGACGTCCATCAGCGCGATGCGGGCGATGACCTCCTGACCGGAGTAGCCGGCGTTGGACGCGATGAGGAAGGCCGGCTCGGGCAGCGCCCGGCGCACGATCTCGACACCGATCTCGTAGTCGCCGCTGACGTCGAGGCTGTCGAGGGCCGCTGCTGCGTGCAGCAGCGCGACGCCGCCCCCGGCCACGATGCCCTCGGCCATGGCCGCCCGGGTCGCCCCCAGGGCGTCCTCGACGCGGTGCTGCAGCTCGGCCAGCTCGGCGTTGGTCGGCGCGCCGACCTTGACCACGGCGACCTTGCCCGACAACGAGCCGATCCGCTCGGCCAGCACGTCCTCGTCGACGCCGAAGGTGGCCTTCTCCTGCTCGGCCTGCATCTGCGCGATGCGGAACGCGATGTCGTCCGGCGAGCCCGCGCCACCGATGATGGTGGTGCGGTCGGCGCTGACGCGCACCTGCGTGGCGCGACCCAGCTGCTCCACGGTGATGGTCTCGATCGTGGAGCCTGAGTGCTTCGACAGCACGGTCCCACCGGTCGTCGCCGCGATGTCCTCCAGCTTGCGCAGCCGACGGTCACCGAAGCCGGGCGCCCGGGTGACCACGCACTGGAACAGCCCGTTGACGTGGTTCTGCACCAGCATGCTCAGCGCAGGACCCTCGACGTTCTCCGCGATGACGACCAGCGGCCTGGGCGCCCGCATGACCTTGTCCAGCAGCGGCATCAGCTGCGCGATCTTGGTGATCTTCTCGTTGGTCAGCAGGATGTAGGGGTCGTCCAGGACGGCCTCGAGGCTGGCGGGGTGGGTCACCATGTACGGCGACACGTAGCCGTTGTCGTACTCGAAGCCCTCGACGAACTCGACGGACATCCCGGGAACGGCGGACTCCTCCACCGTGACGATGCCGGTGGTGCCGACGTTGAACAGGGCCTTCGCGATCACCCCGCCGACCGCGTCGTCGTCGTTGGCCGAGATGGCGGCCACGCGGGCGTAGTCGGCCTCCGTCACCACCGGGCGGGCCACGCTGCGCAGGTGCTCGACGAGCCGCCCGACCGCGAGGTCTATCCCCCGCTTGACCAGGACCGGGTTGCCGCCGGCCCCGATCGCCTTCATCCCCTCGCGGATGATGGCGTGGGCGATGACGGTCGCAGTGGTGGTGCCGTCGCCGACGATGTCGTTGGTCTTGATGGCCGCTTCCTTGACCAGCTGCGCGCCCATGTTCTCGAACTGGTCCGGCAGGTGGATCTCGCGCGCGATCGTGACCCCGTCGTTCGTGACGACCGGGGACCCGGTGATCTTCTCGATGATGACGTTGCGGCCCTTCGGGCCGAGCGTCGACTTCACCGCCTCCGCCAGCTGGTCCACCCCTGCCAGCAGGCGGTTGCGCGCGTCCTCGCCGAACACCAGTTCCTTGGCCATGGTGAGACCTTTCCTGTCGGATGGAGCAGGATCAGGGGACGAGGATGGCGCGGCCGCGGACCCGGCCGGCGTCGAGATCGGCGAGCGCCTCGACGGCGGCGTCGAGCGGGTAGGCGCTGGTGTGGAGCGTGACCCTGCCCGACTGCGCGAGGACCATCAGCTCGGCCAGCTCGTTGTAGGTGCCGACGATGTTGCCGACGATGTTGCGCTCGGTCGAGATGATGTCGAGCGTCGGCACCGACAGCTGCCCGCCGTAGCCGATGACGTAGTACGAGCCGCCGGCCCGGGTCATGCTGAAGCCGTCGGCCTCGGCACCCTGCTCGGCCACGAAGTCCAGCACGACGTCCGCCCCCAGGCCGTCGGTCAGCTCCTGGACGGCGCCGACCTGGGTGCCGTCCGCGACGACCGTGTGGTGCGCGCCGAGCTGCTCGGCCAGCTTCAGCGCCTCGCCGTTGCGGTCGACGACGACGATCCTGGTCGCCGTGAGCGCAGCCAGGCACTGGATGCCGATGTGCCCCAGGCCGCCGGCGCCGATCAGCACGCAGGTCGTCCCGGGGTAGAGCAGCGGAAGTGCTTTGCGCACAGCGTGGTACGCGGTGATGCCCGCATCGGCGAGCGCCGCGACGTCCTGCGGTCGGGTCGCCGGGTCGAGCTTCACGCACGCCCGGGCGGAGGTCAGCAGCAGCTCGGCCATCCCGCCGTCGCTGCCGAGCCCCGGGAACGTGCTCGTGGTGCAGTGCATGTCCTGACCGGCGCGGCAGGCGCGGCACAGACCGCAGGTCGGCGTCGGGTGCAGGATCACCGTGTCGCCCACGGCGACGTTCGTGACGCCGGCGCCGATCTCGTGCACCCAGCCGGCGTTCTCGTGGCCGAGCGTGTACGGCAGCGGCGGCGCCATCGCCTCCGCCCACTGGCCCTCCATGATGTGCAGGTCGGTCCGGCAGACCCCCGCGCCACCGACCCGGACGATCACGTCCAAGGGGCTCGTGATGGTCGGCTCGGGCACCTCCTCCACCACCGGCTGCTGGTGGTAGCCGTGCAGACGGACTGCCTTCATGAGCTCTCCTGTCCTAGGCCGCTGGTGGCGTAGCGCTCGCGGAGCATGCCGCGGCAGATCCCTGAGTTGGCCTCCGCGCCGACCCTCGTGAGCCGGGCCTTCTGCAGGTGCAGCGGCAGGGCTGCGGCACCGACCGCGGCACCGGTCACGGCGTCCACCAGCAGCGGCGAGTCGTCCGCGGACGGCAGCCCGATCTCGGCCCGCCGGGCTCGCAGCCGCTCCCGGTCCGCGGACGGCGGGACCTCGCCGAGGGTCAGGTCGGCGAGGTCGTCGGTCGTGCGTCCGGCGGCCAGCAGCGGCCGGCAGACGCGGTCGGTGCCGGCCAGCACCGCCTTGCGCACGAAGTCCGTGCGCAGCTGGTCGAGCTCGGCGTTCGCGAGCTCGCCGAACGAGTCGACGAAGCCGGCGCGCGCGGCCACGCCGCTGTTGATCGCGTCCGCGGCGAAGTGGTCCTCCAGGACGATCGCCGTCCTCGAGACACCGGGCACGCCGCTGACCGCCTCGTACGCGTCGGCGACCATGAGGAAGGCGAAGTTCGGCGCGCAGAAGTACGTCGGCAGCCGCAGGTGCACGTCCGCCACGCCCTCCGCGCTGACCGTGCACGACGACACGAAGCCCAACGACGTCACGGGCTCGTCGAGCTCGGGGTCGCGCACCGTCCCCAGCGCTGCGAGCACAGCGCTCGCCTCCGTCACACGCCGACCCGCGACGTGCCGTCGTCGACGAGCGCAGCGTCGTCTCGGGCGGCCGGGATGCCTTCGGCGGCCGGCAGCCGGCACTCCACCGGGACCTCGATGTCGTACAGCTTCGCGGCGTTCAGCCCCAGGATCTTCTTCTTGGTGGCGGCGTTGACACGCGGGTAGTCCGAGAACTCGTCGCTCGGGTAGTCCCAGTCGACGAAGCCCTCGACCTGCCACTTCGGCTCCCAGATGCCGTAGTCGCTGCCGAAGGTCATCTTGTCCTCACCGACCCAGAACAGCAGCTCGCCCATGACCTTGGCGAAGAACTTGGGCCGGGCGTGCATGAGGCCGCCGATGACCACCGACAGGCCGGCGTACACGTTGGGCTCCTGCGTCGCCATGAAGCAGAAGTCCTCGATGCGCGGCAGCCCCACGTGCTCGACGATGAAGTTGAGCTCGGGGAAGTCCGTCGCTGCGTGGTCGACGTCGGAGACGTCGAACGCGTCCTTGTCGAGCGGCCAGATCGTCGGGCCCTTGTGCACGTGGATGTTCTTGACGCCGAGCTCCTGCGCCCGCTGCAGGAAGCGGTAGGCCTCCGGGTCCTTCAGCGTCCAGCCGCGCGAGCCGTCGAGCCACTCGGCGGTGTAGAGCTTGACGCCCTTGGGCTGCCAGCGCGCGACGTTGTCCTCGAACTCCTTCATCGCCGCGTCACCACCACGCGGTTCGAAGCGGCTGTTCACGCGGAACTTGCCGGGGTGCTTCTCGGCCAGTGCGCCGTTCTTCTCCGTGGTGTTGAAGCCCTCGCTGTACCAGGACTTCAGGTACGTCGGCTGGAAGATCGCGACGTCGACGTGGCCGTCCTCGAAGACGTCCTTCATGAGGTCGTCCTCGGAGTACTTCTGGAAGTGCTCGATCGACCAGTGCGTCTCCGCCGGCCCGAGGCCCTGGTAGGCGTGGAAGCAGTCGATCCAGCCCTTGGCGTAGTTCTCCTGGCCGGGGACCCAGTTCGCGGGACTCGCGTCCCAGTAGTGCATGTGGCTGTCGACCACGAAGTACTTCTCGCCGTCCTTCTCGTACACCGGTCCTCCTCGAGGGGTCTGCGTGCAGGGTCGTCGAACTGGGTGGAGCAGTCAGCCCTTGATCGGGAGGTCCCACCCCAGGTACTCGGCGGCGTCCTCGGGACTGGCGAACATGATGGTCCGGTCGTCCTCGTGGATCATCTTCCCGTAGTGCGTGGACATGTTCTCCTCGAACTGCGCGGCGTCGAAGAAGCCGTCCTCCTCACCGAGCGCCTCGGAGATGTCTGCGTACACGAAGTCCATGCGCTTGACCGCGTCGACGCGGATCATGGACGGCAGTGGCGAGACGGTGACGCCCTCCTGCAACCGCATGACCTGCGCCATCACGACGCCGATCTGGTTGTTCATCAGCGTCACGCCGCACCTGCCGGACGCGGTGCTGTCGGAGGAGAACGGGCTCGAGCCGGGCGTCCCGAGGACGGGGGCAGAGGTCACAGCGAGAGCTCCTTCGGGGTGTCGAGGCCGAGATCGGCGAGGATGCCGGTGAAGCGGCTCTTGCAGTGGTCGAGGCCGTCCTCGAACCGCGGCGGCTTCGCGTCGGGCTGCGACCACAGTGGCGACAGCGTCCGGGCCGCCTCGAGGCAGCGGGGCACCCAGACCGACAGCCACTGCTGCAGCACGGCCTTGTTGTGGTCGGCGAACTCGCGGTCGTTCGTCAGCAGCTCGAACATCGCGGTGGTGTAGCGCAGGTCGCGGGTGGCGTAGTCGTGCTCCCCGGCGCCCATCACGGTCGGGGTCACGAAGTCCCCGTTGCGCGGAGACGCCTGCTGCACCAGGTGGCTGCGGAACAGCTCGCCGACCAGCGGCTCGAAGACGACGTTCACGGCGAAGACCGCCTCGGCCCAGTCGTCGATGCACGTGAGCTGCTCGGCCGTGCGTCGGACGCCCTGCCAGGCCGGGTCGGAGTTCCACGCCTCGAGGTGCGCGTTCCCGTCGAAGCCGGTGACCTCCTCGGTCAGGGTCAGGTTGTACAGCGCGAGGTCCTGCGCCGTCCGGATCCGGTGCATGCTGTTCACCGCGATCGCGTTGTTGTGCATGTTGGTCGGCGCCCGGCGGTTGGCGTTGGCGAAGACGTACAGACCGAGACCGTGCTCGACGTGCATCCAGGCGCCGACGTGGCTCTCGACGAACTGCACCCAGTTGGGGTTCCACTGCTCGAAGGCCTTGGTCTGGCGGGCCGCGTCGACGTTGGCCGTGATCTGCCGGACGACGTTCGAGTTGTACTTGTAGAAGGTGAGCTCCCACTCCTCGTTCGGGTCGCGGAACTCGTGCCACCCGTGGGCCGGCCAGTCGTAGCCCTTGCCGCCGGAGCCCGGGTAGCGCTCGGGCAGCGGCCGGTCGGATCCCCAGGCCTTGAGCGCCGTCCACTCCAGCGGGTAGCCGCCCTGGCCGTCCGCGAAGCCGTAGATCCAGCCCTGCGACAGGTAGTGCCGCGGGTCGGGCTGCACCTCGACCGTGACGTCCTCGTAGTGCGTCTGCTTGCGCTTCTGCGGGACGAAGTAGCTGTAGTTGCGCGCGGTCGAGTCCGGGAACACCTTGGCGCCGGCTTCGGCGTCGGTGAACTCCGGCTTGGGGAGGCTGCGCTCGGTCGTCTGCTCGGCGGTCGTCATGTGGACGCCCTTCCTGTCGCTGGAGTGGTCTCGGACTCACCTGTGGTGGTGAACTTGTCGTAGAAGATCCGCTGTTCGGGGGCACCCAGGTCGCTGAGCACGGTGATGGCTGCCTCGACCATCGGCGGCGGACCGCAGACGTAGGCGTCGGTGCGGCGCAGGTCGGTCTCGTGCTTGCGCACGACGTCGGTCACGAAGCCCACCTCGCCGTCCCACTGCTCACCCTCGACCGGCTCGGACAGGGCCGGCACGTAGCTGAAGTTCGGGAGCTGCTGCTCGAGGCTGCGCAGCTCGGGCTCGAAGCACAGGTCGCGCTTGGCGCGCGCCCCGTAGTAGAAGGTCGCCTTGCGCAGCGGGTCGCGCTCGGCGAGCGAGCGCAGCACCGACAGGATCGGTGCCATGCCGGCCCCACCGCCGACGAAGACGAGCTCCGCCGGGCTGTCGCGAAGGGTGAAGACCCCGAAGGGGCCGGTGATGTCGAGCACGTCCCCGACGGCGAGCCGGGTGTCCAGGAACTCGGAGAACATCCCGCCGGGGTAGCACTTGATGACGAACTCGAGCTGACCGCTCTCCTTGGCCGACGTGTTCGCCATCGAGAACGACCGGGTCGCCGCCGTGCCGGGGATGCCGATGTCGACGTACTGCCCTGGGAAGAAGCGGAACTCCTCCCCCCGCGGCAGCGAGAGGACCAGGTGACGCAGGTCGTGCGTGACGTTCTCGTTGGAGACGACGGTGGCGACGGCGCTCTGGATCGGCAGACCGGAGCGGATCATCTCCTCGTCGTAGTTGAGGAGCTCGATCGTGACGTCCTCGTAGACGTGCGCCCGGCACAGGAGCGTGAACCCCTCGTCCAGCTCGAAGTCGGGGAGGGCGAAGGTCGAGTACTTGTCCAGCTCGATGTCCTCGCCCTCCAGCACGAAGGACTTGCAGGCCGCGCACTGGCCCTCCTTGCAGCCGTGCATGAGCGTGATGCCCTGCTCGGCCGCGGCCCGCAGCACGTTCTGCTCCTCCTCGACGTCGATCTCGATGCCCACCGGCTCGAACCGCACGACGTGCTTCTCGCCCATGCTGTCCTCTCGCTGTCCTCTCGGTCAGGCGTCGGCGGGCGCCGGCCTGCCGGCCGGACCGCCCTTCACGTAGTTCGCGTGGAACGCGGTCTGCTCCTCGGGGGTCATCTCGTTGAGCAGCACGTTGGGGCTGAGCAGCGGCCCCATCCGGCGCAGGTGGTCGAGGTTCCACATCTTCTTGGGGTCCAGGTCCAGGTGCGGCTGCGCGACGAGCGTGAACCCGTCGTCGCGGACGTAGCCCATGTCGGAGACCACGTCGGCCCAGTTCCAGCCGTGGTAGAGCGTCTCCCACTCGCGCTTGCCGATGAGGCGGCCCTTGTTCGGGGTCTCCCGGCCGTGGTAGGTCGGCCGGTAGGCGACCGTGTCGGTCCACCGGCACGCCTCGTGGCAGTACGTGCGCGTCTGCCCGTCGACCTCGGCCATGACCATGTCCTCACGGACCAGGCACGGCACCATGCACGTCCAGCAGCGGTGCGGGTAGGCGTAGTCGACGTCCTCGAAGACGATCGGGTTGTGCCCGTTCGGCATCGACAGCCGGTTGTAGTTCTCCCACCACGCGCCGTACTTGGAGTACCAGCCCGGGTACTTGTACTCGA
>JAOPVV010000122.1 GCA_025966005.1 Frankiales bacterium | reverse complement strand
GAAGTGGACGTCGTCGGGGGCGACCCGGTGCACGGCGCCCTCGGCGGCGGCCAGCCGGGCGAACGCGTCGAGCGCCGTGGCGCGCACCGCCTCCGGCAGGTCGGCCCCTTCGAGCAGGCCGCGCACGTCGCGCCAGCTGCGGCCGGCCGCAGCGTCGGCCACGTCGACGTCGACCTTCAGCGCCCCCAGCCCAGCGCGCGTCACGGTCGTCGCGGACAGCCGCACGGGTTCGACGCCGACCGCGTCGACGGCGTGCTGCAGCACCGCCAGCTCGACGCCGGCGTCGACCAGCGCCCCGAGCAGCATGTCGCCCGAGATGCCGGCGGAGCAGTCGAGCCAGCCGATCACGGGTCGCGCCGTCGGGCGACGCGGGCGGCGAACACCCCCGCGCCGAAGCCGTTGTCGATGTTCACGACGGCGATGCCGGGCGAGCAGGCGTTGAGCATCGCGAGGAGTGCGGCCAGCCCGCCGAAGCTCGCGCCGTAACCGACCGAGGTCGGGACGGCGACCATCGGCGTGCCCACCAGGCCGCCGACGACGGACGGCAGCGCGCCCTCCATGCCGGCGACGACCACGAGGCAGTCGGCCCGGTCGAGGGCAGGACGCGCGGCGAGCAGCCGGTGCAGCCCGGCCACGCCGACGTCGTCCACCCGCTCGACCTCCGCGCCGAACACGCGCGCGGTCAGCGCCGCCTCGGCCGCCACGGGGCCGTCCGACGTGCCGGCGGCGAGCACCGCCACGACGCCCGAGGGGCGGGGCAGCGCGCCGACCGCGACGGTCGTCCCCTCGACCGTGACGTCGTCGTGCGCCGCCCGCAGGGCCACCGCGGCCTCGGGCGAGGCCCGGGTGATCAGCACCGCGCGGTCGCCGGCCGCCCGCAGCGCCTCGACGACGTCCAGCACCTGCGACGTGGTCTTGCCGGCGCCGTAGACGACCTCCGGGTCACCGGTGCGCAACTCGCGGTGGAGGTCGACCAGGGAGTGCGCCAGCGCGTCGTACGGGGCGGTCGCCAGCCGGTCGAGCGCGTCGGCGGGGTCGAGCGAGCCGTCGGCCACTGCGGTGAGCAGCGCCGCTGCCTGCTCCCTGTCCACGGCGGGGAGCGTACGGCCGCCGGCGCTACTGTGCGGCCGTGGACGCTTCAGCGCTGGCGGTGGTCGCCGTGGGCTTCTCCGTGTTCGCGCTCGTCGTGGTGCTGGCGGTCGCGGTGCGCGTCGGTCGCCTGCTGCGCGCGTACGACGGGCTGGTCGCCGGCGAGGACGGCGCCTCGTTCTCCGCTGCCGTCGGGCGGCAGACCACGATGGCCCAGGGGCTGCGCCGGGAGGTGCACGCGCTGCGCGACGACGTCGACGCCGTCCGCGACGGGGTCGGCGACGCGCTCCGGCACGTCGCCGTCGTCCGCTACGACGCGTTCGGCGACATGGGCGGGATGCTCTCGTTCTCCGCGGCGCTGCTCGATGACCAGGGCAACGGCCTCGTGCTGACCTCCATCAACGGCCGCAGCGAGACCCGCACGTACGCCAAGGGCGTGCAGGACGGGGGCAGTGACCAGGCGCTGTCGCCCGAGGAGCAGGAGGCGGTCGAGGGGGCCACCTCCTCCGCACCGCTGGGCAGCGGCCCGGCGTGACCCGCCTGGGCTTCCTCGGGCCGGGCGGCACGTTCACCGAGGCCGCGTTGCGCACCGTCCCTGACGCGGACGGCGCCGAGCTGGTGCCGTGCCCCACGGTCGCGGCCGCCCTGGACGCGGTCCGCGCCGGCGAGCTCGACGCCGCGATGGTCCCGCTCGAGAACTCGGTCGAGGGGTCGGTCGTGACGACCCTCGACGAGCTCGCCGGCGGGGCGCCCCTGCAGGTGGTCCGCGAGGTGCTGCTGCCCGTCTCGTTCTGCCTGCTCGGCCGTCCCGGCACGTCGGCCGCCGACGTCCGCGTCGTCGCCACGCACCCGCACGCCGAGGCGCAGTGCCGTCGGTGGCTGGCCGCCCACCTGCCGCACGCCCAGGTCGTCCTGACGACGTCGACCGCGGAGGCTGCCCGGGCCGTCTCGGCCGGCACCTACGACGCCGCGGTCGCGGCTCCGGTCGCCGCCGACCGCTACGGGCTCGACGTCCTGGCAGCGGACCTGCAGGACACCGAGGGGGCGGTGACGCGCTTCGTGCTCGTCGGCCGTCCCGGTCCGCCGCCCCCGCCGAGCGGCGCCGATCGCACCACGCTGTTCGCCTACATCCGCGAGGACCAGCCGGGCGCCCTGCTGCAGGTGCTCACCGAGTTCGCCGTGCGGGGCGTCAACCTGTCGCGGATCGAGTCGCGGCCCACCGGCGACCGCCTCGGCCGGTACTTCTTCTCCGTCGACTGCGACGGGCACCTGGCCGACGCACGCGTGGGAGAGGCGCTGTCGGCGCTGCACCGGGTGTGCGCCGACGTGCGCGTGCTGGGCAGCTACCCGCGCGCCGACGGCCGACGGGCGCAGGGGGTTCCCAGCGCCACGGACGCCGACTTCGCCGAGGCGGCCGCGTGGCTGGAGGAGGTGCGGAGCGGCGGCTCCTAGCTGAACAGCCCGCCGCCGCCACTGTTCCCGTGGTTGTGCTTGGGCACGACCGGGCCCTCGCTGGCCTGCACGACCAGGAAGCCCCGGCCCTGGAAGGAGAGCTGGAACGCCTCGCCGCTGCCGCGGCCGATGAGCGCGCTCGCCCCCGCCGTGCGCACCAGGCGGGTCTGCAGGCTGCTGCTCCAGGCGATGGCCGCCTGCAGGTCGGCGAAGGTCGGCGCCTCGCCGGTGTCGAGCACGACCGGCGTGCCGAACGCGCTCACGACCAGGCGCCCGGTGCCGGAGAAGACCATGTTGAACACGCCGCCCGACAGCGCCGAGGCGCCCTCGACGCGCCGGATGTCCCACGTCAGGCCCGGCTCGAAGGCCAGGACGTTGGCGCCGTTGACGGTGACCGAGTCGCCCCCGTCGAGGTCGAGCACGTGCAGCTCGTTGGCGTCCTGGGCGAGGAACAGGTCGCCCTTCCCGCGGCACCGCATCAGCGGCACGCCCTCGCCGGTCAGGGCCTTCTTGAGGAACTTGCCGACCCCGCCGGCGCCCTCGTACGCGAACTCGACCTGCCCCTGGTAGGCGACCATCGAGCCCTGCCGGGCGAGCACCTCCCCGTCGAGGCGGACCTTGAGCATCCGCGGGTTCTGCAGGGACATCGCCTCGTCGCTGGTGCTCTCGAGGTTCTCGCCGAACAGGTTGCTCCTCATGCCGCGACCCTATCGACGTCGGGTGGCCCCTGCCCAGCCCCGGCAGCTGCCCGGCCCCGACAGCGCACGAGGGCGGTCCCCTCGTCTGCTCGCCTGCGGCTCAGGCCCCTGAGGGAGCATGGCCGGGTGACCGATGACGCCGACCTCGCGCTGCTCACCGGGGACGATGCCGAGGGCCTGCTGTCCGCGGCCCTCGCCACGACCGACGAGGAGCTCGTCGACTGGCGCGTCCGGCAGGTCGACCACCGGCCGGGATCGAGCACCACCGTGTCGTACGACGCGACCGTGCGCGGGTCCGGCGGCGAGAGCACGCAGGTGCTCGGGGCGAGCACCGGGCTGCGCCGCACGGGCTCCGTGCCGGAAGGCGTGCTCGAGCTCTCGGACGGACAGACGCAGGTCGCGGTCTGGCGGCTGCCGCTGGACCCCGCGCTGCCCGGTCTGGCGACCGCGATGGACGACACGGCGGTGCGGGCGCTGCTCACCTCGTACGGCGTCGCGCCCGGGCCGGTCGCGCTGCGGGTCCGGTCCTACCGCCCTCGCCGCCGCGCCGTCGTCGAGGTGCGCGCCCCCGGCTGCCGCGTCTTCCTCAAGGTGCTCCGCCCGTCGGCGGTGGAGGTCCTGCACGACCGGCACCGGCTGCTGCACGACGCCGGCGTCCCGGTGCCCCGCAGCCTGGGCTGGCGCCAGGACGGGCTGCTGGTCCTGGAGGGGCTGGAGGGCGACACGCTGCGCGACCGGCTCCGTGCCGGCGGGGACCCGGCGCCCACCGGCGGCGCGCTGCTCGAGCTCCTCGACCGCCTCCCGGCCGAGCTGTGCGACCTGCCGCTGCGGCGGTCCTGGACGGACTCGGTCGCCCACTACGCCGGCGTCCTGGCGAGCACGCTGCCCGAGCAGGCCGACCGCGCCCGCGAGCTGGCCCGGCGCACCACCGCGACCGTCGGCGACGCGCCCGCCGACCAGCCGTCGCACGGTGACCTGTACGAGACGCAGCTGCTGCTCGACGGATCGCGCATCACCGGCCTGCTCGACGTCGACACCGCCGGTCCCGGGCGGCGCGCCGACGACCTGGCCTGCCTGCTCGCGCACGTCAGCGTGCTCGCACAGAGGGAGCCGGGACACCGCGAGAGCAGTCATGCGCTGGGAGCCCGGTGGCTGTCGTTCTTCGACCGGTCGGTCGACCCGGTCGAGCTGCGCGCGCGCACCGCCGGCGTCGTGCTGTCGTTGGCGACCGGCCCGCACCGGGTGCAGGAGCCCGCGTGGCAGGAGGCGACGCGCGCGCGGCTCGACCTGGCCGAGCAGTGGCTCGACAGCGCCGACCGCGTCCGGCCCGGGGTCGCATGACCGACGCTCCCGCGCGCCGCCGGCGCGGACCGTCGGTCCGCACGAAGGTGCTCGGCTCGGTGCTGCTGATGGCCGCGATCGGCATGGCAACGGCTGAGGCGGCGTCCTACGTCGTCCAGTCGCGGCGCCTCGACGCGCGGCTCGACAGCGCGCTGCGCCAGGAGATCGCGGAGTTCCGCGCGCTCGACGCCCGGGGCGTGGATCCGGCTACGGGCACGGCGTTCCAGGGGGTCGAGCAGCTGCTGGCGACCGCGCTGGCCCGGAACGTCGCCGACGAGAACGAGACCTTCCTGGCGCTCGTCGACGGCCGGCCCTTCCGCGTCCCGGTCGGGGACCGGCCGGTGCGGCTGGAGGACGAACCGGCGCTGGTCGCCACCCTGGGCACGCTCCCCGGGGACGCGCCCGTGCAGCTCGCCGACGCCGAGACAGCGGTCGGCACGGTCCGCTACGCCGCGGTCCAGGTGGTCAAGCCCGGCAGCGACACCGTCGGGACGTACGTCGTCGCGTACGCCGCCGACCTCGAGCGCCGGGTGCTCGTGGACATCACCCGCACGTACGCCGTCGTCGCCCTCGTGTCGCTCGTGCTGCTGGGGCTGGTCGCGTCCTTCGTGGTCGGGCGCATCCTGCGTCCGCTGCGGCTGCTGAGGGAGGCGGCGCAGCGCACTGCCGAGACCGACTTCGGCGACCCGATCCCCGTGCGCGGCAGCGACGAGGTGTCCGACCTGACGCGCAGCTTCAACGCCATGATCGGACGGTTGCGCGACGCCTTCGAGGAGCAGCGCACGTTCATCGACGACGCCGGGCACGAGCTGCGCACCCCGGTCACGATCGTGCGCGGCCACCTCGAGCTGCTCGACCCGGCGGACGAGGCGGAGGTGCGCGAGACCCGGACGCTGCTGCTCGACGAGCTCGACCGCACCAGCCGGCTGGTGGAGGACCTGGTCCTGCTCGCCAAGGCCCGGCGCCCGGACTTCGTCGTGCACGAGCCGGTCGACGTCGCGCTGCTGACCGACGAGGTGCTGGACAAGGCCGTGGCCCTCGGACCGCGGCAGTGGCGCGTCGACGGGCGCGCGGACGTGGAGCTCGAGGGCGACCGGCACCGGCTGACGCAGGCGCTGCTGCAGCTCGCCGACAACGCCGTGCGGTCCACCGCTCCCGGCGCGACGATCGCGGTCGGCTCCAGCGCCACCGACGGGGAGGTGCGGCTCTGGGTCCGCGACGACGGGCCCGGTGTCGCCGAGCGGGATCGGGGGCGCATCTTCGAGCGCTTCGGCCGGGCCCAGACCGGACGCGGCACGGAGGGCTCCGGGCTCGGCCTGTCGATCGTGTGCGCCATCGCCGAGGCCCACCGCGGCCACGTCGAGCTCGCCTCCGAACCCGGCCACGGCGCGACCTTCACGCTGGTGCTGCCCCGGGCCCAGGAGGCCGACCGGTGAAGCGGATCCTGCTCGCCGAGGACGAGGCGCGCATCGCGTCGTTCGTCGAGAAGGGCCTGCGCTCCCACGGGTTCACCCCGACGGTGGTCGGTGACGGTCAGACGGCCTACGACTATGCGATGTCGGGGGAGTTCGACCTGCTCGTGCTCGACATCGGCCTGCCCCGGCTGGACGGGTTCAGCGTGCTGCGGCAGCTGCGCGCCGCCCGCAGCACCGTCCCGGTGGTGATCCTCACGGCGCGCGACTCGCTCAGCGACACGCTGGCCGGCCTCGAGGGCGGGGCGGACGACTACGTCGCCAAGCCCTTCCGCTTCGAGGAGCTGCTGGCGCGGATCCGGCTGCGGCTGCGTGACGACCGAGCGCTCGAGCAGACGGTGCTGTCGGTCGGTTCGCTCTCGCTCGACCTGCGCACCCGCCGCGTCGAGGCGGACGGGCGCACCACCGAGCTGTCCGCGCGCGAGTTCGCGCTGGCGGAGGTGCTCCTGCGCAACCCCGGGAAGGTGCTGTCGCGCGGGCAGCTGCTCAGCGAGGTGTGGGGCTACGACTTCGACCCCGGCTCCAACGTCGTCGACGTCTACGTCCGCTACCTGCGCAGGAAGCTCGGCGCCGACCGGATCCAGACCGTCCGCGGCACGGGCTACCGGCTGGTCGACGCCGACGCACGAGGGTCCGGCGCCGACACGCGGGACGACCGAGCGACGCGCCGCCGGTAGCCTTGCGGGGGTGATCGACCTGCGAATGCTGCGCTCCGACCCCGACCGCGTCCGCGCCTCCCAGGTGGCGCGCGGTGACGATCCGGCGCTCGTCGACGCGCTGCTGGCCGCCGACGACGAGCGACGTGCGGCGGTGACCCGGGCCGACGAGCTGCGGCGTCAGCAGAAGGAGGCCTCGCAGGCGGTCAAGTCCGCCAGCAAGGAGGACCGTCCGGCGGTCCTCGAGCGGGCCAAGGAGCTCGCGGCCGCGGTGAAGCAGGCCGAGGCTGCTCAGACCGAGGCGGACGCCGCGCTGCGCACAGCCCACCTGGCCGTCCCGAACGTCGTCCTCGACGGCGTGCCGCCGGGCGGGGAGCAGGACTACCGGGTCGTCACGTACGTCGGCGACGTGCCGACGTACGACTTCGAGGTCAAAGACCACCTCGACCTCGGGACCGCCCTCGGCGCGATCGACACCGAGCGCGGCGCGAAGGTCAGCGGCAGCCGGTTCGCCTTCCTCACCGGCTGGGGCGCCCTGATGGAGCTGGCGCTGGTCAACCTGGCGATCGGACAGGCCGTCGAGGCCGGCTTCAACCCGGTCATCGCGCCGGCGCTCGTGCGGCCCGAGGCGATGGAGGGCACCGGCTTCCTCGGCGCCCACGCCAGCGAGGTCTACAAGCTCGAGAGCGACGACCTCTACCTGGTCGGGACGTCCGAGGTGCCGCTCGCGGCGTTCCACTCCGGCGAGGTGCTCGACGAGCTGCCCTACCGGTACGCCGGTTTCAGCTCGTGCTTCCGGCGTGAGGCCGGCAGCCACGGCAAGGACACCCGCGGCATCATCCGGGTCCACCAGTTCGACAAGGTCGAGATGTTCAGCTACGTCGACCCTTCCGACGCAGCGGCCGAGCACGAGCGGCTCCTCGCGCACGAGATCGCCTTCCTCACGGCGCTCGAGCTGCCGTTCCGCGTCATCGAGGTGGCGGCCGGCGACCTGGGCAGCAGCGCCGCGCGCAAGTACGACTGCGAGGCGTGGCTGCCGTCGCAGCAGCGCTGGCTCGAGCTGACGTCGACCAGCAACTGCACCGACTTCCAGGCCCGCCGGCTCGGCGTCCGCTTCCGCGGTGAGGACGGCCTCGCTCCCGTGGCGACCCTCAACGGCACGCTGTGCGCGGTCGGGCGCACGATCGCCGTGCTGCTCGAGGTGCACCAGCGGGCCGACGGATCGGTGCACGTCCCCGAGGCGCTGCGGCCGTGGCTGGCCGGGCGCAAGGAGCTCCTGCCGCTGTGACCCGCCTTGCTGCCGGTCCCCGGCCCCCGCGCCTGGTCGCCACCGACCTCGACGGCACCCTGGTGCGCAGCGACCTGTCGATCGGCGCTCGCACCGTCGAGGTCGTCGAGCGCCTGGAGAAGGCCGGCGCGCTGTTCGTCATGGTCACCGGCCGTCCGCCGCGCTGGATGCGGCCGGTCGCCGAGGAGACCGGCCACCGCGGCCTGGCGGTCTGCGCCAACGGCGCGATCCTCTACGACCTGCACACCGAGCGCGTCGTGCGCGCGCACGTGCTCGAGCGCGACGCCGCGATGCACGTCGTCGAGGCGCTGCGCCGCGACATCCCCGGGATCGCCTTCGCCGTCGAGAAGGGCCCGCTGGACGGCGTCCCCGGCGGCTTCGCGCGCGAGGACGTCTACGTGCCGCGGTGGGACAACGGCGAGGTCGCCGTCGAGGCGGTCGCCGACATGGTCGCCGGCGGCGCGGTCAAGCTGCTCGCCCGCTCCGAGGAGATGGGTTCCGACGAGCTGCTCGCCGTCGCCCGGGCCTGCCTCGGCGATGCCGCGGAGATGACCCACTCCAGCGACGGCGGCCTGCTCGAGATCAGCGCGGCGGGCATCAGCAAGGCCAGCGGCCTGGCGGCGGTCGCCGAGGAGGCCGGCATCCCCGCCGACGAGGTCATCGCCTTCGGCGACATGCCCAACGACCTGCCGATGCTGTCCTGGGCCGGTCACTCGGTCGGCATGGCCAACGCCCACGCCGAGGTGCTGGCGCTGGTCGACGAGGTCACGGCGAGCAACGACGACGAGGGCGTGGCGCAGGTCCTCGAGCGCTGGTTCTGAGCCGCGGCTCGTACGCCCCGCCAGACCGGGAGTCCGGCTGGAGCGGGTGGGTCACCGACCCGTCACGACCGGTGGACTAGAGGTACTGCCCGGTGCCGCCGACGGGGCCGGGCTGCGGCAGCCCGTCGACACCGGCGGGGAGGGCGGGACGACCGCGCATCTGCTCGAGCTGCACGCGCGCCGCCATCTGCTGGGCGAACAGCGCGGTCTGGATGCCGTGGAACAGGCCCTCGAGCCAGCCGACGAGCTGCGCCTGGGCGATCCGCAGCTCGGCGTCGCTTGGCACCTGGTCGTCGGAGAAGGGCAGCGTCAGCCGGTGGAGCTCCTCCTGCAGCTCGGGGGCCAGCCCCTCGCCGAGCTCGGCGATCGAGCTCTGGTGGATCTCGCGGAGCCGGATGCGGGAGGCGTCGTCGAGCGGCGCGGTCCGCACCTCCTCGAGCAGCTGCTTGACCATCGAGCCGATGCGCATGACCTTCGCCGGCTGACTGATCTGGTCGGCGGGCGACTGCTGACGGGCCGGGTCGACGGACCCGTCGACCTCGATCGACACCTGCCCGACGGGCTGACCGTCCGCCCCGACCACGACGACCTGCTGCTGCTCCGGCTGCTCGCTCATGACCTCGATCCTGCCTCATCCGGGTGCGGGCCCCTCGGTTCGGGCAGGCTGCCGTGTGTGACCTTCGACGTGCACGCCGCCCGGTCGGCCTTCCCGGCGCTCGCCGAGGGGCTGGCGCACTTCGACTGTCCCGGGGGGACGCAGGTGCCGTCGGCCGTCAGCGACGCGGTGGCCGAGGTGATGCGCTCGGCGGTGAGCAACCGGCACGGTCCGTTCCCAGCAGCCGCCGGGCGGACGCGATCGCCGACGCGGCGCGCGAGGCCGTGGCCCAACCTGGTCGGCGGTGACCCGTCCGGTGTCGTGCTCGGGCCGTCGATGACGTCCAACACGTACGTGCTGGCCTGCGCGCTGGCCAAGACGTGGGCCCCCGGCGACGAGGTCTGCTGAGCCGGCTCGACCACGACGCGGACGTCCGGCCCTGGGCGCAGGCGGCCGAGCGGGCCGGCGCCGTGGTCCGGTGGGCCGACGTCGACCCGACGACCGCCGAGCTGCCGCTGGAGCAGTACGACGACCTCGTCAACGAGCGCACCCGCCTGGTCGCGGTGACCGCCGCGAGCAACGCGACCGGCACCCGACCTGACGTCCGGGCGATCGCCGGCATCGCCCTTGCCGCAGGAGCTCTCGTGCCCGTCGACGGTGTCCACGCGACACCGCACGTACCGACCGACGTGCGCGCCCTGGGCGCCGACCGCTACGCCTGCTCGGCGTACAAGTGGTACGGACCGCACCGTCGGCGACCGGGCCGTCCTCGAGGCGCTGCGGCCGGACAAGCTGCTCCCGAGCAGCGACGCGAGGCCCGAGCGGTTCGAGCACGGGACCCCCGGCTTCGCCTCGCTGGCGGGGGTCACCGCCGCGGTCGACTGGATCGCCTCGCACGGCGAGGGCACGACGCGCCGGCAGCGGGTGCTGTCGGCGATGGCCGGCATCGAGCAGCACGAGCAGGCGGTCTTCGCCCGCCTGCTCGACGGCCTCGCCGCGCGCGAGGACGTGACCCTGGTCGGTGCGCCGGCCAGCCGGACCCCGACCGTCGCCTTCACCGTCGCCGGACGCACCCCGCAGCAGGTCAGCGCCGACCTTCGGCGCGCAGGGCGTGTGCGTCTGGGCGGGCGACTACTACGCCCTCGAGCTGGTGCGCGCGCTCGGGCTCGCCGACAGCGGTGGGGCCGTCCTGGCGGGTGTGGTCTGCTACTCGACTGCCGAGGAGGTCGACCGGCTCCTGGCCTGCCTGTAGGAGGACTCCGCGTGGACCCGATCGTCAGTCGTCAGTGCTGGAAGACCCTCGAGCCCGTGCACGCGATGATCTACTTCGCGCCCGAGGCGCAGGAGGAGTACGCCGCGCTCGGCTTCGACGTGGCCGGCAACCAGGCCGCCGGCTACTTCCCGGCGCGCGCCGCTGCCCTCGGGGCGGTGGGCCCGGGGGTCGTGCAGGCGACGTTCTTCAACTTCTCCGCAATCGCCTGCGTCTTCGGCATGGACCGGGCGTGGGAGATCGCGACGCCGACCCAGCTGGTGGAGGCGCGCTACCGGGCGGCCGACCGTGCGCTGCGGCGCATGTGCGGCGACCTGCTCGACGCCCCGGGCGTCGTCGAGGCGACCGACCTCGCCCGCACCGCCACGACCGGGTGCTCGCCGGAGGGACGTCCGCTCTACGCCGGCAACGCCTCGCTCGAGTGGCCGGACGTGCCGCACCTCGCACTGTTCCACGCGATCACGATCCTGCGCGAGTACCGCGGAGACGGCCACGTCGCCGCCCTCGTCGTCGAGGGCGTCACGGGTCTGGAGGCGGCGGTCATGCACGTGGCGCAGGCCGACGCCTGGACCCGCGAGCCGCTACGCAAGACCCGCGGCTACACCACCGAGGAGTGGGACGGCGCGATCGCGAGCCTGGTGCGGCGGGGCTGGCTCGAGCAGGACGCCGGCTTCACCGACGAGGGACGGGCGGTGCGGCAGCGCATCGAGGACCGCACCGACGTGCTGGCCCTGCCCGCGTGGGAGGCCCTCGGGGAACAGGGCTGCAGCCGGCTGCGCGAGCTCGTCCGTCCGCTGTCGTCCGCGGTGCTCGCGGGCGGCGGGCTCAAGATCCGCTAGCCCGGGCCCGGTGGCCCAGCCTCAGGTCAGAGCGGCCAGTTCGTCGGCGAAGGTCGCGACGTCGAACGGCTTGTGCAGCACGCCGGCCGCCCCGAGAGCTTGCAGCTCGTCGTCGCCACGACGGTCGCCGGCGGTGAGGAAGACGACGGCCAGGCCCTGCGTGACGGGGTCGTTGCGCAGCGCGCGCAGCACGTCCGGGCTATCGAGGTCGGGCAGCTGCACGTCGAGCAGCACGACGTCCGGCAGGGTGCGTGCGGTGAGCAGACCCGCCGTCCCGTCGACGGCCTCATCCACCGTGAGGCCGGCGTCCTCCAGCACGAAGCGAACGATCATCCGCACATCGGCAGTGTCCTCGACGAGCAGCACCCGGCGTCCGGCGCCGGCGCTCACGCCCCCACCGCGTCCCGGAGGGCGTGCACGAGCTCCGCGGCCGGGTCGGCGCGGACGGTGTCGGACGACGGCAGCAGGTCCCCGAGACGGTCGCGCGCGACCGGGGCGAACGGCAGCCGGAGATCATCGGTGGTCGTCGGGAGCACGTCGGTCACGCCGACCAGCCCAGCACGTCGCCCGCAGCGGACGACGGGCACCCCCGTGCGCCAAGCGTGCTCAGGTCGTCAGCAGCACCTTGCCGACGTGGGTGCTGGCCTCGAGCACCCGGTGCGCGTCGGCCGCGCGCTCCAGCGGCAGCACCTGGTCGACCACCGGGCGGACGTCGCCGGCCTCTACCCAGGGCCAGACGTGCTCGCGGACCGCCGCGACGATCGCGGCCTTCTGCTGCGCCGGACGCGCGCGCAGCGACGTGGCGTGCACCGCGGCGCGCTTGCCGAGCAGCATGCCGAGGTCGAGTTCGCCCTTCACGCCGCCCTGCATCCCGATGACGACCAGCCGTCCGCCGGTGGCGAGCGCCTGCACGTTGCGCGGCAGGTACGCCGCACCCATGTTGTCGAGCACGACGTCCGCACCACCCAGCCCGCGGACGACCTCGACGAAGTCCTCGTCGCGGTAGAGCACCGCCCGCTCGGCGCCGAGATCGACTGCACGGGAGGCCTTCTCGGCCGAGCCGACCGTGACGACCACGCGGGCGCCGTGGCGCACCGCCAGCTGGATCGCCATCGTCCCGATGCCGGACGTGCCCCCGTGCACCAGCAGCAGCTCGCCGGGCTGCAGCGCGGCGAGCTGGAACACGTTGGACCAGACCGTGCAGGCCACCTCGGGCAGCCCGGCCGCCTCGACGAGCGAGACGCCCGCGGGGACGGGGAGCAGCTGCCCGGCCGGCACGGCGACCAGCTCGGCGTAGCCGCCACCGGACAGCAGCGCGCAGACCTCGTCGCCGACCGACCAGCCGGTGACGCCCTCCCCCAGCGCCCGAACGCGCCCGGAGCACTCGAGCCCCGGGTACGGCGACGCCCCCGGCGGCGGGGCGTAGAAGCCCTGCCGCTGCAGCAGGTCGGCGCGGTTCACCGCGGTGGCGACGACCTCGACGAGGACCTCGCCGGGTCCGGCGACGGCGTCCGACACGTCGGCGGGCACGAGGGCGTCGGCGTCGCCGAAGGACGGGAGGGTGATGGCGCGCATGGGGTCACCGTAGGTTGCTCGCCATGACCGACGCCTTCTACGTCCCCCTCGGCGACGACCGCTGGCAGCCGACGGTGCACACGACCGGACCGTGGGACGCCCGGTTCCAGCACGGCGGACCGCCGAGCGCCCTGCTCGGCCGCGAGGTCGAGCGCCGCAGCGGCCGCGAGGACATGGTGACCGCCCGCATGACGGTCGAGATCCTCGGCGCCGTGCCCGTCGGCGAGCTGCTGCTGTCGTCGCGCGTCAGCCGCCCCGGCCGCAGCGTCGAGCTCGTCCAGGCCGTGCTGTCGGCCGGCGGTCGCGACGTCGCCCGGGCCGAGGCCTGGCGGGTGCTGCGGACCACCGAGTCGGTGCCCTCGCGGGACCGGGCGGCGCCGTCGCTGCCGGCGCAGGCCCCCGCCGTCGAGCTCGGCGACTGGATCGACGGCTACCTGTCGGCCGTCGAATGGCGCTTCGCGACCGGCCGGTTCGGCGAGCCCGGCCCGTCGACGGCGTGGGCGCGGCTGCGCCACCCGCTCGTGCCGGACGAGGAGCCCACCCCGCTCGTACGGGTGCTGGCCGTGGCCGACAGCGGCAACGGCGTCAGCAGCGAGCTGTCGATCAAGGACTGGCAGTTCATCAACCCCGAGCTGACGGTGCACCTGCACCGCGAGGCGGTCGGCGAGTGGGTGTGCCTCGACGCGCGCACGGCCATCTCGCCCGGCGGCGCCGGGCTCGCGACCAGCGTGCTGTCGGACGAGCAGGGCCCGCTCGGCGTCGGTGCGCAGAGCCTGCTGGTCGCACCCCGGTAGTCAGCGCTGCGAGCGCGGTCCTGACAGCGCCACCGCGGCGGACGTCGTCGCCTCGTAGGGGGACGACGCCAGGCCGGACGCCGCCCGCACGTCGGCGGCGGCCACCCAGCGTAGCCGGTTGTCACCCGCCGCGTGGCTGACCTGGACGAAGCGGCGGTCGTCGCGCCGGCCGAGCAGCAGCGCCGGGCGGACGCTGCCGTCGGGGTCGCGGACGTCGACGAGCGCGGGTGGGGTGAGCAGCTGCAGCGGCACGGGGCGGTCCTGTTCGTCAGGCTCGACCCTCTGCGGCAGACGGTAGACCTAGCCTCCGACGTACTCCCAATGCCACGGCTCCGGCATGCTGCCGCCCGGCTCGGCCCAGCCCGGGTGCACCCACCCGAACCGCGGGCCGTTCGCCTTCATCCAGCGGTAGGACGCCGAGCCGAAACGCTGCACCCCGCAGCCCAGGTCGAGGGCGATGCCCAGACCGTGCCGGCTCGTGCCCGGTACGGCCGCCAGGTGCGGCTTGCGGCGGTAGACGCTGACCTGCGCGGCGTACGGACGGTAGGAGTCGGTGACGCACAGCCCGCTGCCCCGGTCGGCGCGGTGGGCCGCGGTCATCCGCGCGAACGCCGCGGCGGCGTCGGCCCGCAGCGCCCCCGACGCCCCGACGAGGGGGCACAGCGCGGACGCCTCGAGGAACCCGTTGGCGTAGC
>JAOPVV010000104.1 GCA_025966005.1 Frankiales bacterium | reverse complement strand
GCCCGTCCGCTGGGCCCGCTCGGCGCCCTGCTGGCCGGGTCGCCCGGCAGCGGCCTGCCGCTGCTGGTGGTCACCGCCGCCGTCGCCGTGACGGCCTACCTGGTCCTGGCGCTGCTGCCGCTGCTGCAGGCAGCCCGGTGACGGCGCTGGTCGTGGCGCTGGCCGTCGCCGTGCTGCTGCTGGCCGTGCTGGTGGCCGGGCTGCTGCGCAGCCACGCCGAGATCCTCAAGGCGCTGCACGAGCTGGGAGCCGGGCTCGAGCTCGACCGCAGCGGACCCGTGCCGGTCACGATCGACGGCGTCCGCACGCCCCGCACCGGGGGCGGGGACCCACCCGGCTCGATCTCCGGTGAGACGCTCGACGGCGAGAGCGTCGGCATCTCCCTGACCGCCGGCACGCCCGTGCTGCTGGCCTTCCTGTCGAGCGGCTGCACCACCTGCCAGGCCTTCTGGGCGGCGTTCGCCGACCCGCACGTGCAGGTCCCCGGCGGCGCCCGGCTGGTCGTCGTGGCGAAGTCGCTGTCGGAGGAGAGCCCGAGCGCGCTGGCGGTCCGCGCGCCGCAGCACGTCACGCTGCTCGCGAGCAGCGCCGCCTGGGAGGCGTTCTCGGTCCCCGGCTCGCCCTACTTCGTGCTGGTCGACGGTGCGGGCCGGGTCGTGGGCGAGGGATCGGCGGCGACGTGGCCGGCCGTGACGACCCTGATGGGCCAGGCCACGGCCGACGACCGACGACCGGCCCGCGAGCAGCGCGACGAGCAGGCGCTGGCCGCCGCCGGCGTGCACCCCGGCGACCCGTCCCTGCAGGGCGGCGCCCCGTGATGCTCGCCGTCGCCCTCACCGTCGCCGTCCTCGCCGCCCTGCGCTCCACCTGGAGCCCTTGAGGTGAGTCGATGCTGACCAGCATCACCCCGCTCGGTGAGCGGGGCCGGGGCAACCGCTGGGCCGTCACCACGACGGCCTACGCGGTGGGCTGCCTGCTGGGCGGCGCCACCACCGGGCTGCTCCTGGGGTCGATCGGCGCGCTGCTGCCGGCGCTGCCCGGCCTCGTGCTGGGCGGGCTGGTCCTGCTCGCCGCCGCCGCCGCCGACCTCGCTCCCGGCCGGCTGCCGGGCGGTCACCGGCAGGTCGACGAGGACTGGCTCACCCGCTACCGGGGCTGGGTCTACGGCGCCGGCTTCGGCTACCAGCTCGGCCTGGGCGTCGTCACCGTCGTCACCAGCGCCGCGACCTACGCCGTCCTCGCGCTCGCCCTGCTGACCCAGTCCGCCGTCGCCGGGCTGCTCGTCGGCGCGGTCTTCGGCGCGGCCCGGGCCGTCCCCGCCCTGACCCTGGGTCGCTCGCAGTCGCTCGACCAGATCCGCCGCTCCGCAGCAGGTCTCGAGCGCCAGGCGCCCGCGCCCGCCCGCGGCACCGCCGCGTTGCTGGCCGTCGCCGGTGCCGCCCTGCTGACAGGAGCAGCTCTGTGAGGCTCGAGCACGGCGGCGTCGTGGTCGACCTCCCGGCCGGCTGGGAGGCCCGCGCGCGCACCCAGCCCCCGAGCGAGCCCGGCCGCACCGGCAACCTGCTGCTGCACGCCGCCACCGTCCCGCTGCCGTCCGCGCGCGGCGACTTCGGCAGCGGCGTCGTGGAGACGCTGGCGCCGGACGACGTGTTCGTCTCGCTGTTCGAGTACGACGCGGCCGACGCCGGGCGCGCGCTGTTCGCGGCGCGGGGCCTGCCGGTCCCGCGGCCCTCGGACTTCTCCACAGCCGTCCTGCAGCGCACCCAGCTCGACCACAGCGGCGCGCAGTTCTTCTTCACCGCTGCGGGCCGGCCGTTCTGCCTGCACGTCGTGCTCGGCAGCCACAGCCGCCGGGCAGCCGGGGCCGCCACCGTGGGCCGGCTGCTCGTCCGCACCACGATCGGAGCAAAGCCGTGACCACCGCGACGACGTCGGCGCTCGCCGCCCTGCAGCCGGGCGAGGTCGGCGCCTCGACGCTGTCGCCGACGCTCAGCCAGCGGGCGGTCGACGGTCTCACCGGCTGGCTGGCCCGCCGCACCTCCCGCCGCGGGTTCCTCGTCAAGGCAGGCGTGCTGGGGACCGCGCTCGCCGTCGACCCCGTCGGCTACGTCCTGCGTCCGGGCACCGCCTACGCCGCGGTCTGCGGGCCGGGAGCCGGGGCCAGCTCGGGCTGGACCGTCTTCTGCGCGACCATCAACGACGGGGTCAACGCCTGCCCGCCCGGCTCCATCGCCGCCGGCTGGTGGAAGGCCGACGGCGCGTCGCTGTGCGGCGGCAAGGCCCGCTACATCATCGACTGCAACGCGACCTGCGCCACCTGCTCGACCCCGGGCGCGCGCGCCGGCATCTGCTCCAGCACCTGCTGGTCCTGCTCGTGCGAGTCGGGCCTGCCAGGCACCTGCGACCAGCGCAAGGTCTGCTGCAACGCCTTCCGCTACGGCCAGTGCAACCAGGACGTCCGCCAGGTGGGCGGAGTGCACTGCCGGGTCGTGTCGTGCACGCCGCCGTGGCGCTTCGAGGAGTGCTCGACGGCGCCCGCCACCGACAACCGCACCCGCGACCACAACAGCGACCGGCTGCCGCAGGCCTACACGGCCATCACCGCCCGGTACATCGCGCTCGGCGAGAACGGCTCCGTGCTCGGCGCGACGGTCGCCGGCGAGGTCACGACCAACGGCGGCTCCGCGCAGCGCTACCAGCGGGGACGGATCTCGGCCCGCACCGGGATCGGCGCCCGGGAGACCGTCGGGCCGGTCGCCGTGCGGTACGTCGCCGTCGGCGCCGAGGCCGGGCCGCTCGGCTTCCCGACCACCCCGCCGCTCCCGCTGCCGGGCGGCGGGAGCGCGAGCCGCTTCCAGGCCGGGCGCATCTCCTACCGGCCCGACCTCGGCGCCTTCGAGGTGCGCGGACCCCTCGCCGTCCACTACGAGTCGCTCGGCGCCGAGGGCGGACCGCTGGGCCACCCGGTGTCGGGCCAGGAGGCCTCCGGAGCCGGCTTCGCCAACCGCTTCGAGCGCGGTCGCATCTCGTGGAGCGCGGACACCGGCGCGCACGCCACCCGCGGCCCGATCGCCGAGCGCTACGCCGAGCTCGGCGCGGAGACCGGCGTGCTCGGCTTCCCCGTGTCGGAGGAGCGGGTCGAGCGCGACGGTCCCTTCAAGCGGCCCGGTGCGACCGAGCGCCGGCGCAGCGACTTCCAGAACGGCTCGCTGGCCTACGACGAGCGCACCGGGCTCGTCGTCCTGCTGCCCCGGTCTGCCTGAGTCCGACCGCGGCGCCGTCCGCCGCCCACCCTCGGTAGCCTGTAGCCCGTGTCCTCCCCGCGCGCACTGCTGCTCGAGAACATCCACCACGACGCGGCCTGGACCCTCAAGGACGCCGGCTTCGACGTCGAGCGGCTCGACCGGGCGCTGACCGAGGACGAGCTGGTCGAGCGGCTGCCCGGGGTGCAGCTGCTGGGCATCCGCAGCAACACCACGGTCACCGCCGCGGCGCTCGACGCCGCGCCCGACCTGCTGGCCCTCGGGGCGTTCTGCATCGGCACCAACCAGATCGACCTGGCCGGCGCCGCCGAGCGCGGGGTCGCGGTGTTCAACGCGCCGTTCTCGAACACGCGCAGCGTCGTCGAGCTGGCCCTGTCGGAGATCATCGCCCTGACCCGGCGGCTGACCGACAAGAACGAGGACATGCACGCCGGCCGCTGGGACAAGAGCGCCGTGGGCAGCCATGAGGTCCGCGGCCGCCGGCTCGGCATCGTCGGCTACGGCAACATCGGCAGCCAGCTGTCGGTGCTCGCCGAGGCCCTCGGCATGTCGGTACTGTTCTTCGACACCGCCGACAAGCTCGCGCTCGGCAACGCCCGCCGCTGCGGCACGCTCGACGAGCTGCTCAGCGAGTCCGACGTCGTGAGCCTGCACGTCGACGGCCGCGTCTCCAACAGCAGCTTCTTCGGCGAGGAGCAGTTCTCGCGGATGCGGGCCGGCAGCGTCTTCCTCAACCTCTCGCGCGGTTTCGTGGTCGACCACGGCGCGCTGCGCTCGCACATCGAGAGCGGACACCTCACCGGCGCGGCCGTCGACGTCTTCCCGGTCGAGCCGAAGAAGCCGGGCGAGGAGTTCGTCTCCGAGCTGCGCGGGCTCAGGAACGTCATCCTCACGCCGCACGTCGGCGGGTCGACCGAGGAGGCGCAGCAGGACATCGGCCACTTCGTCGCCGGCAAGCTGCGCGACTACTCGCGCGAGGGCAACACGTCCCTGTCGGTGAACCTGCCGCCCGTCGCGCTGCCCCGCACCGAGGGCCCGCGCCTGCTGCACCTGCACACCAACACCCCGGGCGTGCTGGCGACGGTGAACGCCTGCCTGGCCGAGCACGGCACGAACATCGAGGGCCAGCTGCTGTCGACCCGCGGCCACCTCGGCTACGTGGTCACCGACGTCGGCGCCACCGACCTGTCCGAGGTCACCACCGCGCTGCTGGCGATGCCGGAGACCGTGCGTCTGCGCGTGCTGGCGTGACGGCGCCCGCGCTCGACGCCGGGCTGCTCGGCGCACTGCGCGAGGCGGTCGGCGCCGAGCACGTGCTCGTCGAGGCCGACCTCACCGCGTCGTACGAGACCGACTGGACCGGCCGCTTCACCGGCCGGGCCGGGTGCGTCGTGCGGCCCGCGAGCACCGAGCAGGTCGCCGCCGTGGTGCGCGCCTGCGCCGCCGCGGGCGTCCCGATCGTCGTGCAGGGCGGCAACACCGGGCTGGTCGGCGGAGCGACGCCGGCCGGCGGGGAGGTGCTGCTCAGCCTGACCCGGCTCGACGAGCTCGGCGAGGTGGACCGCGCCGGCGGCCAGGTCAGCGCCGGCGCCGGAGTGACCCTCGCCGATCTCCAGAAGCACGCCCGGTCCGCCGGCCTCGACTTCGGGGTCGACCTCGCGGCCCGCGATTCCGCGACCGTCGGCGGCCTGGTGGCCACCAATGCCGGTGGCATCCGGGTCCTGCGCTACGGCTCCATGCGCGCGCAGCTGCTCGGCGCCGAGGCGGTGCTCGCCGACGGCTCCGTCGTCAGCCGGATGGCCGGTCTGCTCAAGGACGGCACCGGCTACGACCTGGTCTCGCTGCTGTGCGGCAGCGAGGGGACCCTGGGCGTCGTCACGAAGGTGCGGCTGCGGCTCGTCCCGCGCTTGGCGTCCCGGGCGGTCGCGCTGCTCGCGATGCCCGACGCCGACGCGGCGATCGCCGTCCTGCCCGGGCTGCGTGAGCGGCTGCCGCACCTGTCGGCCGCCGAGCTGCTGTTCGCCCCCGGCCTGGCGCTGGTGCGCAAGCACGGCCACCTGCCGGCGCCGTTCGGCGAGGAGCACCCGGCCTTCCTGCTGGTCGAGTGCGCCGACCGGCTCGATCCGACCGACGCGCTGGTCGAGGCGGTGTCGGAGGCCGAGGGCCTGCTCGACGCGACGGTCGCCACCGACAGCGCCGGGCAGCGCGCGCTGTGGGCCTACCGCGAGCAGCACACCGAGGCGATCAGCGCCGAGGGCGTGCCGGTCAAGCTCGACGTCTCGGTGCCGACCGGCCGGCTCCCCGAGCTCGTCGCGCGGCTCGCACCGACCATCGCCGCGGTCGCGCCGGACGCCCGTCCGATCGTCTTCGGCCACGTCAACGAGGGCAACCTGCACGTCAACGTGCTCGACGCCGGCGAGCTGGCCGAGCAGGTGACGGCCGCCGTGCTGCACCTGGTCGCCGGGCTCGAGGGCTCGATCAGCTCCGAGCACGGCGTCGGCAGGGCCAAGTGCGAGTACCTCGGTCTGTCGCGCAGCCGCACCGAGATCGCGGCGATGCGCGCCATCAAGGACGCGCTGGACCCCGCCGGGCTGCTCAACCCCGGCGTCCTGCTGCCCGCCCGCTAGCCGGCTCAGTATCCGGCTCAGCACGAAGGGGCGGCACCCGGCGGGTGCCGCCCCTCGCCGTGCGTGGGTGCTACGTCGCGAAGCGCTCGCTCAGGGCGACGATCTCGTCCGTCGTGGAGCCAGGGACGATGTAGCCGGCCTGCTCCTCGATCTCGGCGAGGTTGGCGGCGATGTCCTCGGCGGTCGGGTGCGCGCCGGCGCCGGCGTACCAGCCCTGCGCCAGGCCCCAGAACACGCGGGCGTAGCGGCCACCGGCGGCCGAGTACGCGCCGTGCGACGTGGTGCAGGCCTCCGACGCGAGGTAGGTGACCATCGGGGTGACGAGCTCGGGCGCGAGGTTCTCCGCGAAGTCGCCGAGCAGCTCCTCGGTCATGCGGGTCTTGGCGACCGGCATGATCACGTTGGAGAGGATGCCGGAGCGGGCGCCCTCGACGGAGATCGTGTTCGACAGGCCGACCAGGCCCATCTTGGCGGCGGAGTAGTTGGTCTGGCCGAAGTTGCCGAACGTCGCGTTGGACGCGGTGAAGATGAAGCGGCCGTAGCCGTTCTCCTTCATGATCGCGAAGGCGGGCTGGCTGACGTAGAAGGCGGCCTTGAGGTGCACGTCGATGATCGCGTCGAGGTCGTCCCAGGTGAGCTTGAGGAAGCTCTTGTCGCGCAGGAAGCCGGCGTTGTTGATGACGATGTCAACCTTGCCGAAGCTGTCGACGGCCGTCTTGACGATGCTCGCGCCGCCCTCGGGGGTCATGACGGAGTCGAAGTTCGGGACGGCGTCGCCGCCGGCCGCCTTGATCTCGTCGACGACCTTCTGCGCCGCGGTGTGGTCGCCGCCCTTGCCGTCGAGGCTGCCGCCGAGGTCGTTGACGACGACGGCCGCGCCGCGGGAGGCGAGCTCGAGGGCGTACGTGCGGCCGAGGCCGCCGCCGGCGCCGGTGACGACGGCCACGCGGCCGTCGAAGCTGATGTCGGACACAGGTGTGCTCCAGGGAAGGGGACGGGGATGTCCCTCCTATGGTCGCTGATACCTGTGAGCGACCGTTCACCGGCCCTGCGTCACCGTCCGAACACGACGCCACCGGTGCGCCCGAGCGTGTCCGCCGAGCCAGCGGCGACGCCGTCCTGCCCGACGGCGTACACGCTGCGCCCGTCGTGCAGCACCCGCTCGACGGGCAGCCGGCCCTCGCGCCGCAGCTGCCCGGCCGGGCTCAGCCGGCCGTCCGTCCCGACCGCGATGCCGAGCGCCACGCTGGTCTCGGTGCTCCCGTCGTACCGGCTGAACGGCAGCAGCACGAGGCGGCGGGCCGGGTCGTAGCCGAAGGCCCGGCTGTCGTCGCCGGCCGGGCTCCACCCCTGGCCGAGCGGCAGCCGGTCGACCTGCACCGGACGGGTCCGGTCCGACAGGTCGAACACCGACACCTGCGCACCGGTGACGCGCCCCTGCGCGTCGGCATCCTGCCCGACCCCCAGCAGCAGGTCGTCGCCGAGCGGGTGCAGGTAGGTCGAGAAGCCCGGCACCTTCAGCTCTCCGGTGACCCGCGGCGCGGTCGGGTCGGCGAGGTCGAGCAGGTACAGGGGGTCGGTCTGCCGGAAGGTCACCACGGTCGCGAGGTCGCGGAAGTACCGGACGGCGTAGATGCGCTCGCCCACGCCGAGGCCGTCGATGCGACCGGTCTCGACCAGCCCGTACGGGCGCTCCGCCAGCACGGTCACCGCGGAGGTCGTCGGCCCGCCGCCCCACGGGGCCGCGCTGGTCGTCGCGACGCGCAGGTGCCCGCCGTAGGACGACAGCGCCCAGCGGCCCAGCACGTAGCCGCGCACCGAGCCGGTGCCGGCGTACGACGTGCTCGTCGGCGAGGTGGTGTCGAACGCGTGCAGCTCGGTGGTCACGGTGTGCTCGGCCGACGTCGTCGAGGTGGCCGTCGAGGTCTGCGGCCGGTCGTCCTGCACCGTCGGTGCGGTGGTGCCCCAGCGGCTGGTCGCGACGTAGAGCCGGTCGGCGGAGGCGTAGACCAGCTCGCCGTCGGTCGTCACCGCAGTGGTGTCGACGGCGGCCAGGCCGCGCGACAGGTCGAGCGTGCTGAGCAGCAGGACGCTCTCGCCGCGCGGTGACGGGGCGTGCTGCACGGCGTCGCAGCCGACCGCCCGCCCCTGGGACAGCACCGCGCCGGACGCGTCCCGGCGGACCGCCTGCGGCAGCACCTGGTCGAGGCCGACCGACCGGGCGGCGCGCACGTTCGCGTCCCGCGCCGCCTGCTCCTGGGCCGCGCCGTACGGCTCGGCCGGCGTGACGCCCATGACCTGCGGCGAGGACGTCGTCACCAGCCGGACCGCGCCGTCGGACAGCCGGGCCGACAGGTAGCGGCCGGTCAGCTCCAGGCTCTCCAGCAGCCGCGGGGCCGCGGGGTCGGCGACGTCGACCAGCAGCAGCCGGGTGCCGCCCGCCCCGCCTCCGGGCAGCCGCACGTCGGCCGGACCGCCCGCGTACCCGCCGCCCAGCAGCACCAGCACCCGGTCGCCCTGCACCAGCAGCTCGGTCCCCCAGCTCTCCACGCCGAGCGGCAGGCTGCCGAGCAGCCGCGGCTGCGGACCGGTCGCGACGAGCTGCAGCCGCCCCTGCCCGAGGGCGTACAGCACCCCGTCGACCGTCTTGGCGACGTCGGGCTCGTCGACGCCCTGCTCCTGCAGGTTCGTGCCGGTGGGCCCGGCGCCGACCGCGGCCGCCTCGGCCCGGGCGGAGTCGGCCGCCCCGCCGGGCGACGACGCCACCGCCATCACGTCGTCGCGGCCGCCGCCGCTGCCCCAGGGCGTCGCGGACTGCGCGAGGGCCGAGCGGTAGTGCTCGAGCAGCTCACCGCACCCGGCGTACGGCGTGAGCCCGGCGGCGGAGGCGACGGGGGCGGCGCCGGGCAGCAGCGTGGTCGCACCCGCGGCGAGGACCAGCGCGGCGACGACGGCGGTCGAGGTGGTGCGGCGGGACGGCATCGCGGACCTCCGGGCTGGCCGGTCCCGCGAGGTGCGGGACCGTGCTCGGTGTGACGCAGCCGGAGCCGCTGCGGTTTCCTCTTGCCCGCCCCGGCATCCTGGGCTGGTGGACCTCGCGACCGCCCGGCTCGACCTGCACCCGCTGCCCCTGGCGGTGGTCGAGGCGCTGCTCGCCGACGACGTCGCGCTGGCCGACCGCCTCACCCCGTACCCGGTGACGGCCGAGACGTTCGCCGGTGACGGCTCGGTGCTCCGCTTCCGCCGCGACCAGCTGCGGGCCGACCCGTCCGAGCTGCCCTGGCTGTACCACGCCGCCGTGCTCCGATCGTCGGGCCAGGTGGTCGCCCGGGCCGGCTTCCACGCCCCGCCGGACGCCGGCGGGACGGTCGAGATCGGCTACCGGGTGCGGCCCGAGCACCAGCGCCAGGGCCTGGCCACCGAGGTGGTGGCGGGGATGCTGGCCTGGGCGGGCGAGCACGGCGCGGTCCGCTGCCTCGGCAGCACGGCGCCGGGCAACGTCGCGTCCCAGGCCGTGCTCGCGCGGTTCGGGTTCGTGCGCACCGGCGAGCAGTGGGACGACGAGGACGGCCTCGAGTGGGTCTTCACCCTGGAGCCGCTGCCGTCGGTCCCTGGCCTCCGGTAGGCTGCCGCGCGGTGGCCGAGAGGCCTCCTGGAGGCGTCGCCTAGTCCGGTCTATGGCGCCGCACTGCTAATGCGGTTTGGGTCTCAAGCCCATCGGGAGTTCAAATCTCCCCGCCTCCGCCCCTGACCTGCTCGCCGGGTCCGCACGTCCCGCCCGGACCCCGGCCCTGGCGGCCCGCCCGGTGGCGTGTCCTAGCCTCGGCCTCGACCACGAGACCGACCCCGGGGAGACCGCGATGAGCGACGCGACGCTGCACTACGAGGTGGCCGACGCCATCGCCACGATCACGCTGGACAACCCGAAGCGCAAGAACGCCTTCACCCTCGACATGATCGACGACTGGGCCGACGCGGTGCGGGCCGCCCAGGAGGACCCGGCCGTGCGCGTCGTCGTCCTCACCGGCTCCGGCGACGCCTTCTGCTCCGGCATCGACCTGTCCGTGCTGCAGGCCGTCGAGGACGCCGCGCTGGCCCGCAAGCGGATGCTCACGCACGGCGTCCACAAGGTCGCGCGGGCGGTCGAGCAGCTCGACAAGCCGCTGATCGCCGCGCTCAACGGCGTGGCCGTCGGCGCCGGTCTCGACATGGCGCTGATGTGCGACATGCGCTTCATGGGCCGGTCGGCGCAGCTGTCCGAGGGCTACATCAAGGTCGGCCTGGTGCCCGGCGACGGTGGCGCCTGGTTCCTGCCGCGCCTGGTCGGCCCGGCCAAGGCGCTCGAGCTGCTGCTCACCGGCGACTTCGTCGGCGCCGACGAGGCGCTGCGCATCGGCATGGTCAACCGGGTCTACGACGACGCAGAGCTGCAGGAGCGGACCCGCGAGTTCGCGCTGCAGCTGGCGGCGATGTCGCCGGTGGCGGTCGGTGTCATCAAGCGCACCGTCCAGCAGTCGGCGTCGATCGACCTGCGCACCAGCCTGGACCTCATCAGCTCCCACATGGCCGTCGTGCAGACCACCGACGACTACCGCGAGGCGCAGGCCGCCTTCGCCGAGCGCCGCCCGGGCCGGTTCACCGGCCGGTAGTCACGCCTGGCCGAGGTGCGCGTGCTCCTCGCGCAGCTGGCGCTTGAGGATCTTGCCGCTGGGGTTCTTCGGCAGGGCGTCGGACAGGACGACGTACTTCGGCGTCTTGTAGCCGGCGAGCCGGCCGCGGCAGTGGTCGATGACCTCCTGCTCGGACAGGGTCGAGCCCTGCTTGCGGACGACGACGGCCGCGACCGCCTCCACCCAGCGCGGGTGGTCGATCGCGAAGACCGCGACCTCGGCGACGCCGTCGAGCTCGTAGACGCACTCCTCGACCTCGCGGCTCGCGACGTTCTCCCCGCCGGTCTTGATCATGTCCTTCTTGCGGTCGACGACGGCGAGCCGGCCCTCGGCGTCGAGCACGCCGAGGTCGCCGGAGTGGAACCAGCCTCCGCGGAACGCTTCGGCCGTCTTCTCCGGGTCGCGGTAGTAGCCGAGTGCCGCGTGCGGGCTGCGGTGGACGATCTCGCCGACCTCGCCGACCGCCACGGGGTTGTCGTCGTCGTCGACCACGCGGGTCTCGACGTTGAGGACCGCGCGCCCGGCCGACCCCGAGTGCGAGAGCTGCTCGTGCGGGGGGAGCAGGGTCGCGAGCGGCGCCATCTCGGTCTGGCCGTAGAAGTTGTAGAGGCTGACGTCGGGCAGTCGCTGCAGCAGCTCCTTGAGCACCTCCACCGGCATGATCGACGCGCCGTAGTAGCCCTTCTTCAACGACGACAGGTCGGTGCTGTCGAAGTCGGGGTGGCGCAGCAGCCCGATCCAGACGGTCGGCGGGCAGAACAGCTTCGTCACGCCCTCGCTGGCGATCGTCCTCAGCAGCGTGCCGGGGTCGGGTGCCGGCAGGACGATGCTCGTCGCGCCGAGGTAGACGTCCGGGCCGAGGAAGCAGTCGAGCTGCGCGCAGTGGTAGAGCGGCAGCGAGTGCAGCTCGACGTCGTCGGCGCAGAAGCCGCCGTCGACCACGCAGCTGACGTACTGCCACATCAGCGACCGGCTCGACAGCAGCACGCCCTTGGGACGCGACTCCGTGCCGCTGGTGTACATCAGGCGCAGCGGGTCGTCGTCGGCGACGTGCACCTCGGGTGCGGTGCCCTGGTGGGAGGTCCAGCTCTCCAGCGGTTCCCAGCCGTCCCGGTCGGCGCCGACCACCGCGCGGACCCGGATGCCGGCGCCGGCCGTCGTGATCGCCTGCTCGGCGGTGCCGGCCAGCGCGTCCTCCGCGACCATGGCGGTCGCGCCGCTGTGGTCGAGGATGAAGCCGATCTCCTCCGCGCCGAGCATGCAGTTGATCGGCACCAGCACGACGCCGAGGCGGGCGGTGGCGAACATCAGCACGACGTACTGCCAGCAGTTGTGCGACAGCAGCGCCAGCCGGTCGCCGTGCACCAGACCTCGGTCGGCGATGGCCGCGGCGGTACGGTCGACCAGCGCGTCGAGCTCGGCGAAGCTCAGCCGCACCTCCCCGTCGACGAGGGCCAGCTTGTCGGGCGTGCGCAGCGCCGTGCGCCGGGGCAGGTCGCCGATCGAGTGCTGGCGGGCGCGCGCGACGAGCGCGGCGGCTCCCCGTACGGCGTCGGTGTCGGGCACGCTCACTCCTCTGACTCGTAGGACGTCCTGGCTACTGTCCCACTGCGTCGCACCGTGAGGAACAGCCGGTGGGCGGTCACCACGGCTACCGCCCACGCCAGGCCCAGTGTCCAGGCGGCCAGCACGTCGGTGAGCCAGTGGTGCCCCAGGTAGACCCGGCTCAGCCCCATGAGGAAGGCGAACGTGGCGGCGGCGGTGACCGTCAGGGCACGGGCCCGCGCCGTGGTCTGACGCCGTACGAGCAGGTACGCGACGATGGCGGCGAGGACGACCGAGTTGAGCGCGTGACCGCTCGGGAACGACGGCGAGCTTTCGTACGGCGGCACCGCGTCGACCAGCGCGGGTCGCGTGCGTCCGACCACAGCCTTGCCGGCGACCGTCATGGCCAGCGAGCCCGCTGCCCCGGCGGCCATGAGCACGACGGGGGTCCAGCGGCGCCAGCCGAGTGCCATGAGCAGCGTCGCCCCGGCGGCGAGCAGCGGCATGCCGACCGGGCCGCCGAGGTCGGTGAAGGCGGTGACGGCGGTGTTCGCGGCGGGGCTGCGCAGGTCCCGGGCGAGAGCGAGCGCGGGGGCGTCGAGGGTGGCGATGCCCTCCGCGTCGACGACCTCGTCGTACAGCTCGGCGCTGGCGGTCGTCAGGCCCACCAGCAGCAGGCCGCTGACGAGCAGGGTGGCGACCAGCAGTGCGTGCGGGCCGACGAGCCGGGCGACCCGCTGGGCCAGGTCGGCCAGCAGCCGTCCGGTGGCCGTGCGCCACGACGTGAGGACGAAGCCGCCGACGCGACCCTCGTCGATCGGCCCCTCGTCGACCGGCCCGTCGTCGACCGGCCCGGTCACAGCCGCACCAGCAGGACGACGCCGACGACCAGGCCGAACACCACGACGACGGTCCGCAGCCGCGCCGGGTCCAGCCGCCGGGCGAGGCCGGCACCGAGGTAGCCGCCCAGCAGCGCGGCCGGGGCGAGGACGGCGACCGAGGCCCACTGGACCGGGCCGAACAGCGAGAACGCCACCAGGGCGACCGCGTTGATGAGCAGCGACAGCGCGCTCTTGAGCCCGTTCAGCGGCTGCAGCCCGTCGGCGACGAACAGGCCGAGGACCACGAGCAGCACCACGCCGAGGCCGCCGCCGAAGTAGGCGCCGTACGTCGCCGCGACCGCCACGCCGCCGTGCAGCAGAGGTGAGCGCGTCCCGTTCCCGCCGCCGGGCAGCCGCCGGACGTGGTCGGTGACCCGTCCCTGCACCGCCAGCAGCAGCGAGCCGAGGACCACCAGGAACGGCACCACCCGTTCGAAGGCCTCGGGGGAGGTGACGAGCAGCAGCAGGCAGCCGGTCACGGCCCCGAGCAGCGCCGCGGGAGCGAGCACGAGCAGGCGCCGGCGCTGCACCCGCAGCTCGCAGCGGTAGCCCCAGCACGTGCCGACGTAGCCCGGCCAGACCGCCACGCTGTTGGTGACGTTTGCCGTGAGCGGCGGCAGTCCGACGGCGATGAGCGCCGGGAAGCTGACGAGCGAGCCGCCGCCGGCGACGGCGTTGATGCTGCCCGCCGCCAAGCCGGCGAGCACCAGCACGACGGACTCGGTGGGGCTCACCCGGAGAGGGTGCCAGACGCGCTCAGCGGACGAGCGGAGCGACCTGCGTGCCGAGCAGCTCGATGCTGTGCAGCAGGGCGTCGTGGCTCAGCCGCGGGTTGGTCATCTGCAGCGAGATGCGGTCGACGCCGCCGAGCGCCGCCGACACCGCGAGCGCCTTGTCGGCCACGGTCTGCGGGTCGCCGACGAAGAAGGCCCCGGTGGGGGTGCGGGTCGCGTCGAACTGCACCCGGGACGGCGGCGCGAAGCCGCGCTCGCGCGACACCTTGGTGAACAGCTCCGCCCAGCCGGGGTACATGAGATCGGCAGCCTGCTGGGTGGTCTCGGCGACGAAGCCGAACACGTGCAGACCGATCTGCAGGCTCGCGGGGTCGTGGCCGGCTCGCCGCGCGGCCTCGCGGTAGAGGTCGACGTGGGGCCGGAACCGGTGCGGCTCGCCACCGATGATCGCGATCATCAGCGGCAGCCCGAGAGCCCCTGCGCGGACGAAGGACTGGGGGGTCCCGCCGACGCCGACCCAGATCGGCAGCCGCTCCTGCGCCGGCCGCGGGTAGACGCCCTGCCCCGTCAGTGCCGGCCGGTGCCGGCCGCTCCAGTGCACGTGCTCGGAGTCGCGGATCTGCAGCAGCAGCTCGAGCTTCTCCTCGAACAGCGCGTCGTAGTCGGCCAGGTCGAGGCCGAACAGCGGGAAGGCCTCGGTGAACGAGCCCCGGCCGACGACCAGGTCGATCCGGCCCTTGGCGATCAGGTCGAGGGTCGCGAACTGCTGGAACACCCGGACCGGGTCGCTGGCGCTCAGGACGGTCACTGCGCTGCCGAGCCGGATGCGCTCGGTACGGGCTGCCGCGGCGGCCAGGATGACGGCGGGAGCGCTGTCGTAGTACTCGCTGCGGTGGTGCTCGCCGATGCCGAAGGAGTGCAGACCGGCGCGGTCGGCGGTCTCGATCTCCTCCAGCAGGTGCTGCATCCGTTCGACGGGGCCGACGACGTGGCCCGTCTCCGGGTCGGTGACGGTCGAGACGAAGCTGTCGACGCCGAGGTGCACGAGTCGGTCCTCCGGGGTTGCTATTGCTCTGGTTGCTCCTGCAACGACCGACGCTGTCGCGATCATCCCGGGGAGGTCGGCACCACGCCCCGGTGTGCTCGCCGAGCCCGGTTCAGGTGGACGCGCGCCCGTAGCTCTAGGCACAGAGGTGCTCGGTGCTCCCGCGCGGGCGCCGGCGGCCTTGCCGACCAGCCCCCTCCCGCTCGACGGGTGGCCACTGTGGACGTCCGGCGGTCGCGCCTGCCACAGGTGGCACGCAGCTGCACGCCCGTGGCCCTGACGTCCACGGATGCCCTACCAGCAGCGGGCACCTCCCTGCGCCTGCTCGACTCCAGGGATCACCGTCCGGGCCAGCAGCAGCACGGTCGTACCGAGCCGGGCACGACCGGGCGAGGCCATCGCCCAGGCGGGCCGAGCGTCAAGCGACGCACTCGAACTCAGGGTCGGTGGGTCGCGTCGGTCCCGTGCCGTCGAGCGCCCACGACCAGACGTACGCCAGCGCGTCGACGTCGCACTGCGAGAGGACGAAGGCGGGCGGATCTCCGTAGAGACCGCCGTACCCCATGATGTCGAACGACTCGATGTTGCTGGCATGCCCCAGTCCCAGAGCGTGCCCCAGCTCGTGCAGCGCCATCGTGTACGTCTCTGCAGGGCTCAGGTCGCCGTAGGGACTGCCCGGCGGGACGACCGTGCTGATCATGACGTTCTGGCAGCCTCGCGGGCCGCACCGTGCGACGCCACCGAAGGCCACGCCACCCGCCGGCCGCGGGAGGAGGCTGACGACGATGTCGGCCGTCGCGATGCTGTTGGCGCCGGAGACGTAGCGCAGCGACACCGCCCCACCCAGGCAGTCCTCGAGCACGGCCTGCCACGTCTGGACGGCCTGCGGGATCATGGACAGGTACTCCGCGGTCACCGCCGGGTGCGCCCGGACGGCGACGTCCAGCGAGGCGTCCTGCCGCCAGTAGAACGTGTCGTTCCCCTGGTCCACACCGGCCAGGATCTCGAGCGCCTGCGCGTCGGACACCGGTCGATCGCTGCACGTCGGCGCAGCGGCATCCGCTGCGCTCATCGGACAGATCAGGGCGGCCGTCAGCGTCGCGGTCGCCGTCGCGATGGGGATGCGGAGCCTCATGCTCGCCTCCAGCCTCTCGGTGCTGCCGAGCCGAGAGCAACTGTCCTGCCGTAGCAGAGGCGTGTAAACCCCACTGACCGCGGTCGTGGCTCCGGCTCCGCGGCCGGCGGTCGAGGTGCAGCCCCCGTCCACGGGGTTGCGGGCGCAGGAGCTCACGACGGTCACGCGGAGCGACCTGGCAGCCGCCCGCGGGCGCGGTACAGGTGCAGCGTGACTCCGCAGATGACCATGCGCACGGCGATGCTCGGCAGGACGGACATGCGCGGAACGGTCCCAGCGCATGTGACCATCGGGCTGGTTCGCCAGGACGGCGGACCACTGAGACGCCAGCGCTCCTGGCGCCGTCCCGACCGGACCGTGCACAGAGCGCCCTCCTGCCTGCAGGCTGTGCAGGTCCTGTCCGGCCGCAGCAGGAGACCAGTGCTCGTCGACACGCCCCAGTTCGGCTCACCGTGGGGCTGCTGACGCTGTCTCGGGCGAGGGTCGCCAGAGCCTCGAGCTCACAGCATGCGCCGCCGTCCTCACCCCGCCACGAGCTGTTGACAGGGACGGGGCGCCGGCACCAGCGCGAGTCCTCGGCGTGCGTCAGGCGGTAGCCAGGTCGGCCAGGTGCGCCAGCGAGGTGTCGAGGTGCTCAGGCCCGAAGGGCGGGAAGTGGAGGTACGCACGCAGGCTGGAGCCGCAGACCGTCGTAGGAGAGCGTGACCCGGGTCGTCGCCGGCCCTGTCGGCTCGAGGTCGTAGCGCCAGACCCAGCCTCCGAACCGCAGCTCGCCGTCGGCCGTCTCGTAGCCCGTCTCCCAGGCGATGGCCGCCGGGCGATCGAGCACCCGGACGCGGTTGGCCGTCTGGTAGTCCCCGACGGGTGGCCGTCGTGGTGCATGGCCATGCGGAACACCCGCCCGGGGGCGGTCAGCACGCCGCGGTCGACGGCTCCGCACACCCATCCCGTGCCGTCCAGCGCGGCTGCGCCTCCGGGTCGGCGAGCACGCCGAAGACGACGTCCGCCGAGGCCCGATGATCGCCGTGGCGCTGACGCACTCCTTGCCCATGGCCGCCTCCGAGTCGTCCGTCCCCGCACCCGTACCGACGGCGGTCGTGGGGCCAAGTCATCGGACAGGGCGGCGGTGGGGTCGCGGCCGGGCGTCCGCATCCGCTGCGACCAGGTCCGGAGGCGGGCGATCGTGCGAGGTCCTCGAGGTGCAGGGTGAGGTCCGGACTGGCGGTCGGGACCGGCTGGATCCGGGTGCACGACCAGCGCGCTGCCCCTCGCTCGACGGGGGTGGCGCGCGTGCGACGGGCCTGGCGACTGCACCCGCCAGGTGCCGACCACGGTCGATCTGCCGCGAGACGAGCTTGGCGCCGATCTCACCGGTGGACGGCCGTGGTCACAGGTCCACTTGATGCCCTCCCTCCGCAGTCGGCGGCGGTGAGGCCGTCCAGCTGCTGCGCGGCACGGCCGTCGCGACCCGACGGCAAGGAGACGGGCAGCAGCAGGACCTGGCGCGGCCAGACCCACCCATCGGAGGACGATGCTGCGAAGTCTTGCGGGCGACCGTCGACGTCCGGCCCACGTCGCGCGCCAGGACTCAGCCCCGCCCACAGGAGGCGGGCCACGACGGTCGGCCGGGCCTGCCGCGAGGACCCGGTATGCTCTCGCGAGTCCGCTCCAGAGTGGACGCGCGCCCGTAGCTCAACGGATAGAGCACTTGACTACGGATCAAGAGGTTAGGGGTTCGAATCCCTTCGGGCGCACCACGAAAGCGCAGGTCAGAGCCGGTGCCGCCCCTCAGGCGCACCGGCTCTTTCCACAGGTTGCTAATGAGTTGCTAATGCAGCCCCTCCGGAGACCTACCGTCGGCCCTCGAAGGAGGGCCGGAAGTTGTCTGGACATGTCTACAAGCGCTGCACCTGCCCGGCGCAGCGCGGGCCGGATGGCCGCAAGCTGAACTGTCAGCGCTCGCACGGCAGCTGGACGTTCGTCGCCTGGCTGCCCGAGGAGGCCGCGACCACCCGCCAGC
>JAOPVV010000101.1 GCA_025966005.1 Frankiales bacterium | reverse complement strand
GCGCGAGAAGGGCCCGCGCCGGGTCAGCCCGCACCTGGTCCCGATGCTCATGCCGAACGGACCTGCCGCCACCGTCGGGCTGGAGCTCGGCGCCCGCGGGGGAGTGCACTGCCCCGTCAGCGCCTGCGCCTCCGGTGCCGAGGCCCTCGCCGTCGCCCTGGAGCTGCTGCGGTCCGGCAGGGCGGACGTCGTCGTCGCGGGCGGCGCCGAGGCGTGCGTGCACCCGCTGCCCATGGCCGGGTTCGCGCAGATGCGCGCCCTGTCCACCCAGCACGACGCGCCCGAGGAGGCCAGCCGCCCCTACGACAAGGGCCGCGACGGCTTCGTCCTCGGCGAGGGCGCCGGGGTCCTGGTGCTCGAGACCGAGGAGCACGCCGCCGCCCGCGGCGCGCGGGTCCACGCCCGCCTCGCCGGTGCCGGACGGGTCGGGGGCGGTGACGTGGTGGGCGTCGGACGCGAGACCGGCGCCGGCCAGGTGGCCGTGGACGCGGGCGCCGCGGGCCCGGGCGTGCTCGACGGTCTCGAGCACCAGGACACCGGCGCCCTCGCCGAGCACGAAGCCGTCGCGGCCCTTGTCGTACGGGCGGCTCGCGGCCTCGGGCTCGTCGTGGCGGGTCGACAGGGCGCGCATCTGGGCGAAGCCGGCCAGCGGCAGCGGATGCACGCAGGCCTCGGCGCCACCGGCCACGACGACGTCGGCCCGGCCGGAGCGCAGCAGGTCCAGCGCGACGGCGAGCGCCTCGGCACCGGAGGCGCAGGCGCTCACGGGGCAGTGCACCCCGGCGCGCGCGCCGATCTCGAGGCCGACGGTGGCGGCCGGTCCGTTCGGCATGAGCATCGGGACGAGGTGCGGGCTGACGGCGCGCGGGCCCTTCTCGCGCAGCACCTTCTCCTGCGACAGCAGGGTCAGGGCGCCGCCGATGCCGGAGCCGAGGACGACCGCGAGGCGGTCCCCGTCCATCTCGCCGATCGCGGCGTCGGCCCAGGCCTCGCGGGCGGCGACCAGCGCCACCTGCTGCACCCGGTCGAGCTTGCGGGCCTCGACCCGGTCGAGCCGGTCGGTGAGGTCGACGGTCGCCGCGAGGCGGGCCGGCAGCTCGGCGAACTCGGGCTCGTCGAGCAGCCGGACGCCGGAGCGGCCGGACAGCAGGCCCTCCTCCAGCGCGTCGACGTCGCGGCCCAGGGGGGTGATGGCACCGAGTCCGGTGATCGCGACCGCCCGGGGGCGAGTGACTAGGCCTGTCATGCAGCGGCTCCGGCGATGTAGTCCACCGCGTCGCCGACGGTGCGCAGGCCCTCGAGGGCGGAGTCCGGGATGCGGACGCCGTACTTCTCCTCGCAGGCCACGACGACCTCGACCATGGTGAGCGAGTCGATGTCGAGGTCGGCCTCGAAGCCGGCCTCGCGCACGACCTTGTCGGCGGGGGTCCCGGCGACCTCCTCGAGGACCTCCGCGAGGCCGGCGAGGATGGTGTTGGTGTCAGTGGTGACGCTCATGAGAACTCCTGTGTGCTAGTTGGTCTGGGGTGGACGGGTGCTGCTAGGGACAGCGGACGACCTGGCCGGCCGCCGTCAGTCCGGCGCCGAAGCCGAGCAGGAGCACCTGGTCCCCGGTGCGGACCTCGCCCTGCTCGTGCAGCCGGGTGAGGGCGAGCGGCACGGAGGCCGCGCTGGTGTTGCCGCTGTCGACGACGTCGCGGGCGACGACCACCGAGGCGGGCAGCTTGAGGCTCTTGACGACCGACTCGGTGATGCGCAGGTTGGCCTGGTGCGGGACGAACGCCGCGAGGTCCCCGGGCTCGATGCCGGCGTTGGCGCAGGCGCGGCGGGCGAGGTCCGGCAGCGAGGTGGTGGCCCAGCGGTAGATGGCCCGGCCGTTCATGGCCAGCTGCACCGGGGTGCGGTGGTGGGTGCGGGCGGCGTGCGGCTCGCCGTCGGTCGCCCAGGCGCCCCGGCCGATGCCGTCGACCGCGGCGGCACCGCCGACCGCCGCGCCGGCGCCGTCGCCGAACAGGAACGCGGTGCCGCGGTCGTCCGGGTCGACCATCGGCGTCAGCTTCTCCGAGCCGATGACCAGCACGTGGTCGGCGCTGCCGGTGCGCACGGCGTCCGCCGCCATCGACAGGGCGTAGGTGAAGCCGGCGCAGCCCGCGCCGACGTCGGAGGCGCCGGCGCTCGTCGCGCCGAGCCGGTAGGCGACCTCCGGCGAGCCGCCGGGAAGCGGGCCGGGCATCGAGCAGGTCGCGAGCAGCACCAGGCTGACGGCGTCGGCGTCGATGCCGGCCGCGGCCAGCGCCTTGCCACCGGCGCTGGCGGCCATGTCGACGGTCGACTCGTCGTCGCCGGCGACACCGCGGGTGACGATGCCGCTGCGCTCGCGGATCCACTCGTCGGAGGAGTCCGTGCGGGCGGCGATGGCGTGGTTGTCGACGCGCAGGGCCGGCCGGTGGGAACCCAGGCCGAGGACGGCCGCGGCCCTCACACCGACACCAGCAGGTCGTCGGCGGTCTTGAGCGCGGTGACCGGCAGGCCGGGCAGCGCCCGCTTGACCAGGCCGGCGAGCACGCCGCCCGGGGCCAGCTCGACCGCCGAGGTCGCGGCGGTGGCCGCCGCGAGGCACAGGTCGAAGCGGACCGGGCGGGTCAGCTGGCCGACGAGCCGGTCGAGCAGCTCGCGCCCGTCGCGCAGCAGCGCGCCGTCGGCGTTGGCGATGACGTCGCAGACCGCGTCGCGGGCATCGAGCCCGGCGATCAGCGCGGCCAGCTCGTCGGCGGCCGGCGCCATCGCGCGGGTGTGGAACGCCCCCGCGACGTCGAGGCGGCGCAGGCGCGAGCCGGGGTGGGTGAAGGCGTCGAGCGCCTCGACCGGTCCGCCGAGCACGACCTGGCCGGGAGCGTTGACGGTGGCGACCTCGAGCCCGGCGTCCCGCACGGCCTGCTCGTCGAGCGTGCCGCCGAGCAGGGCGACCATGCCCGTCGGGCGGACGGCGGCGGCCTTGGCCATCGCGGCGCCGCGACCGGCCGCGAGGCGGACGGCCTCGTCGTCGGTGAGGACGCCCGCGAGCGCCAGCGCCGACAGCTCGCCGACGCTGTGCCCGCAGACCAGCTCGGGCTGGGCGCCGTCGAGCAGCGCCCGGCCGGAGAGCAGGGCGGCGGCGGTGAGCAGCGGCTGGGCGACCTCGGTCGGCCGGACCTCGTCGTCGGAGGCCTCCGTCCCGAGGTGCAGCAGGTCCAGACCGGTGAGGTCGGACCAGGTGGACAGCCGGTCCTGGGCACCGGGCAGGTCGAGCCAAGGACGCAGGAGACCGGACGACTGGGAGCCCTGACCGGGCGAGAGGAGGAGCAGCACGTCTTCGAGGGTGCCTCCCCTCCCGGCAGGACGCCGCGTGCGGCTCGCACCGAGTACCGACCAGTACGTTGTGGAGGTCCTACAAGGCGAGCGTGCGGCCGAGCAGCAGTGAGATGCGGACCACAAGCCCGTCCCTGGGATCGGTCAGGTCCAGGCCGATGACGTCGTGGAGCTTCTTGAGCCGGTACCGCACCGTGTTCGGGTGGAGGAACAGCGCCCGACCCGTCCCCTCGACCGATCCGCCGCCCTCGAGGTAGGCACTGGCGGTGGCCAGCAGGTCACCCCCGGCGACGAGCAGCGGCCTGTAGACCTCCTCCAGCAGCCGCCGCCGGGCGGCCTCGTCGCCGAGGACCGCTCGCTCGGCCAGCAGGGCCGCGGCAGGCACCGGCCGGGGGGCGTCCGGCCAGCCGGCGACGGCCGACAGGCCGGCCACCGCCTCCTGCACCGACGGGACGGCGTCGAGCAGCTCGAGCGCCTGCGGCCCGACGACGACCGGCGCCGGGGGCAGCGCGCTGACGATCGCGTCGACGGCCTCGGCCACCGCACCGGTCCCGCCCAGGACGAGCACCAGCGCCACCGAGGCCTCCCCCACCAGCAGCGAGACGCCGGAGTGGCGGGCGTGGGCGCGCAGCGCCGAGATGTCGAGGTCCTGGGGGGCGGGCGTGGCGAGGGCCACGACCCAGTCGACCCGCGACCAGCCGAGCGAGGCGGCCCGCGACAGGGTCAGCTGGCCGGCGTGCCCCCGGACCAGCGCGTCGACGACGCCGGCCTCCACCCGGGCGTCCCAGGCGCCCCGTGCCTCGGCTGCGGCGGCGTAGACGTCCGCGGCGGCGAAGGCGATCTCGCGCGAGTAGCGCAGCACCGCTTCGCGCAGTCGCGCCTCGTCGCCCGGGGCGGCCAGTCCGGGCACGGCCTGCTCGACCACCTCGACGGCCACCCGGATCAGCTGGACGGTCTGCTTGAGGTTGACCGCGCGGGCCAGCTCCCGAGGGGCGGCGGCGAAGACCTCGGAGCCCACCGGCAGCGGCCGGCCGGGGAAGCGCAGCCACTGGGCGAACCCGCCGATGCCGGCGTGCACGACCAGCCCGACGTAGGACCGCTGCTCGGGCAGCAGCGCCGCGAACCACGGCAGCTCCTCCATCGAGCGCACCGCAGAGGTGCTCAGGGGCGAGGCGGCCTTGGCCACCCGCTGCCACGTCGTCTGCGCCACGCGCGCACTCTCCCAGAGCCTGCCCCCGGTCCACGACCGGCGCGCCCTGCTCCCGGTCGCTTGCCGTCCCGTCGGCCGGCGCACAGTGCGGTCATGACCAACCGCTTCCGGGTCCCGCTCGACGAGCTCGAGGACGACGCGCACGTCGCCGCGAGCGAGCAGGTCACCGAGCAGCCGGCGCCCCGGCTGCCCGAGACGGGGGTCTGGTCGCCGGTGCCCGCCTTCGGCGACGGCATGACGGGCGACGACGACTAGCCTCGATCTTTCGTGATCTCGACGGTGGCGGTCGGGTCGTTCTGTAGCGCTGGTTGCCGAGCGAGCGCAGCGGCGGTCGCCGCGTCTGTCGCGGTCTCCGGCTCCTGGTCGCAGGGGTGCTTGGTCAGGGTGTGAGGGCGTCGAGCCGGTGGTGGCCGGCCAGCAGGTCGCTGGCCCAGGGCCAGGCTCGGGGCAGGCGCAGGTGTTCACGTCGTCCGCTGCGCACGATGCGGCCGGCGATGTTGAGCAGCCGCAGGCGCAGCCGTTTGGGTTCCCAGGTCCGTGCCGGGCTGTCGCCGAGCGCGAGGTGCTGGGTTCAGGCCAGCAGGTCGTGGGCGAGCGCGACGAGCTCGAGCCAGATCTGGTTGGCGGTGGAGTCGTGCAGCGGCAGGTTGCACAGTCCGGTGTCCTTGAGGCAGCGGATGCGGTCCTCGCAGCGGGCTCGCTGCCGGTGCAGCAGCTCGTGCTCGGCGATCCGTCCGCCTGCCACGTCGGTGGCGAACAGCGTGATGCGCCACCCGTCGGCGTCGGTCAGCCGCAGCTGCGCTCCGGGGTGCGGTCGTTCCCGCCGTGCGATGACCCGCATGCCGGGTGGCCAGGGGCTGCGGGACGGGCGTAGGTAGCGGGTCAGTTCGGCGACCTGCGCGCCC
>JAOPVV010000383.1 GCA_025966005.1 Frankiales bacterium | reverse complement strand
CCGCCTTGATCGAGGAGGACCGCGTCCAACTCAGCAACCTCTCGCGGTCCTCGTCGCGAAGCTGCACCTGACCAGTAGACAGCGACATGACTAATCATCCCGCGCCCAGCACCAGAAGTAAAGGAACAAACGACCCGCAGGTCCGCGTAGCCCCGACCGCGGGTGAACGTCCCCGACCCCGGTGGGGACCTTCACCCGGCATTACCGTGCCCGCTGTGTCCACGCCCGCAGACCGTGACGCCTACCTCAACTCCGTCTTGATCGGCGGTCGCGAGCCTGTGACAATCTCGGTCGTCGCCTACGACGAGGGCTGGCCCGTGCGCTTCGAGCACCTGCGCGGCCTCGTCGAAACAGCTCTGGGGGACAAGGCGCTGGCTGTGGAGCACATCGGCAGCACGTCCGTCCCGGGACTGGCCGCGAAGCCCATCATCGACATGCTTCTCATGGTCGCCGACGTCGAGGACGAGGACGCCTACGTCCCGTCTCTGGTGGATGCGGGCCTCGTCCTCCGCGTTCGCGAGCCGCGACACCGGATGCTTCGCACCCCTCACAAGCACGTCCATCTGCATGTCTACGAACCGGCGGATCAGGCCGTAGCCGACTACCTGGACCTGCGGGACTGGTTGCGCGAGTCAGCTGCTGACCGGGCCCTGTACGCGGCGACGAAGCGGGACCTGGCACAACGGACGTGGGTCGACATGAACGACTACGCCGACGCGAAGACCGACGTCGTCCTGGACATCCTCGGACGAGCAAGAGAGTGGCGGAACGAGAGCACGCGCCAGGGCACCCGGGAAGGGTAGGCGCGACTCGCCGTCGCAGCCGTACGGCCGGGTCATGCCCATGGAGGATCGCGTGCCCCTCGCTGGCTCGCCGCCATCGCGTGGGTCCTGGTGCTCGGCGTCATCGCGCTGGGGGACCTTCTACTACCGCACGACCCGTCCCTGTTGGCCGTGGGAGAAGACGACGACGATGGCGGGCGGCACGTTCTGCGACGGAGACCCCGCCCACTTCACCATCGACTGACTCCCAGCGGTGAATGCCGCTAGCTGTCCCGCGGCACCCGGCGAGGGAAGGTGCCTACCTGTTCACTCGACGGCAGTCCGACGCCTGGCCAGGCTGCGGGTCAGGCGGCCGGCGGGTCGCTCGCTAGGTGCCTGCCCACGATCATGTGTGGCTCTGTAGCGGCTTGCGTTCCCGCCGGTCTCCGTCCCGGCGGGGCGTGGCTCAAGAGGGGTCTGCTGAGCTCAAGGTAGGACTGCCCGTCCTCGCCCTTCCGACTCGATGACGGAGGAGCGGACGAGGAGCAGGCCGAGCCCCATCAGGACCGCAGCGAGCCCCACGCTGAAGCTGACGATCATGCGGCGTCGCACGGAGCGGTCCGCGTCGGGCCGGGCTCGAGGCGTCGGCGCCCGCGCCCACCAGGAGGAGCTCGCGCCCCGGATCACGGTCAGGCGTGTGCGCGTCATGGTCATGGTCATGCACGTGGGGGTGCGGGTGCTGGGGGTCGTGCACGTGGTCGGCACCGGCGGTGCGGCGGCTGCGCCAGCGCTGCCAGAGCAGCCGGGCGCCGAGGCCGAGCACAAGCAGTCCGGCGATGATCTCCAGGGCGGGGACGAGGAGGCCGGGCACGAGGAACTGACTGGCGAGCAGTGCCAGCAGACCGATGACGACGCCGGACGCGGTGTGCGTGAAGGTGACGACCGCGCCCAGGGTGAGCGCGTTGCGCGAGGTGCCACCACTGCCGACGCGGCCCTGAGCGTCCGCGTGCCCTGGCGTCAAGGCGTGCAGCGCGAGCAGCGCTGCTGCGACGAGGACGACGAGGACGAGGCCGCCGGACAAGGCGTCGTCCTGCAGGTAGGCAGCGAGCCGGCCGCCAGCCGCGACGGTCGTGTCGTCGGCGGTGCGGGCCGCCCGAGGTGCTGCTGTCCGCGCCGAGGTCGTAGGTGAACGTCGTCGACTGCTGGGTGTCGTCCCGCTCCTGGGCTCCGAGCGCGGCGGTCGTGCCGCGGGCGACGAAGGCGTTCGCCTGGTAGGCGACGCCGGTCGGGGTGTTGCCGTGGCGGAAGCCGACCACGTGCCTCCTGGAGGTGGCTGATGCCCGAGAGCCCTACAACGCACTGGGCCAAGGCGCTGGACATCGTGATGCTCGCCGTGACGGCTGGGCTTGAGCGAACCCTGCAGGAGTACGACCGCCTGCTGACCATCGCTGGCCTCGAGCTCGTCGGCGTAACCCGACCGCCACCCCCTTCTCGCTGGTCCAGGCGCGCATCCGCTGAACCGGACCCAGACCCGCAGGCGGAGACGCCCCGGCATGTAGCCGCCGGTGGGTCTGCGCTTCCCGCGAGTCTGGTCTTCGACGCTCCGCGGGGCAGCGGTCGAGCAGCGCCCGAAGATGGGGAGTCCCCCCCTTGTGCCAGTCGTGTCACCGGTAGAGGTTTCGCCCAGGCGGTCGGCGGGACGGCCACGGAAGGGGACGGGTCATGACGATTGACGTAGCTGTGGACAACGAGCTCAAGGCCAAGCACCGGGTGATGTGGGGGAACGGTGACTATCCGATGATGGTGGACACCTTCCTGCTGCCCATCGGCCGGCGTCTGGCTGAGGGGGCGGGGATCGGACCGGATGCGCGCGTTCTGGATGTGGCCGCCGGCAGCGGCAACGCCTCCATCCCGGCCGCGCAGCGCGGCGCCCACGTGACCGCCAGCGACCTGACCCCGGCGCTGCTGGCCGCAGGGTCAGGCCGGCCCGACGCGCAGGGACTGAACATTGAGTGGGTCGAGGCCGATGCCGAGCGCCTGCCGTTCGAGGACGGCTCGTACGACGTCGTGATGTCGGCGATCGGGGTGATGTTCGCTCCGTACCACCAGGCGGCGGCCGATGAGCTGGTCCGGGTCTGTCGACCGGGTGGCACGGTCGCCCTGCTCAGCTGGACGCCCGAGGGGATGTTGGGCGATCTGTTCCGGACGATGAAGCCCTTCGCCGCGCCGCCGCCGCCTGGTGCCCAGCCGCCGCCGCTGTGGGGCAGCGAGAAGCACCTGTTCGGGCTGTTCGGAGACCGAGTCGCCTTCCACACGCTGCAGCGGGACACCCTGGAGATCACCGCTTTTTCCCGCGCCCGCGACTACGGCGAGCACTTCAAGGCCTACTACGGCCCGACGATCGCCGTACGAGCGAACGCCGCGAACGACGGACGCGCCGAGGAGTTCGACGAAGCGCTAGACCTGTTCTGCGACAAGTGGAACCTCGGGACGCCTGACCGGGGCAGGTTCGAGAAGGAGTACCTCCTGGCCGTCGGCACGAGGCACTGACAGAGTTTCCGCACCTTGTCGGCTGCGCCCGGCCCCGGGATACTCGCGGGCATGCCAGTCACGCAGGACGACGACGCGCTGTCGGTCGGCCTCGCGGCGCTGGAGGGGGCGGACTGGACCGCCGCACGACTGGCCTTCGCGACGGCGCTCAGAGCCGCGGAGCCGCCCGAGGCGCATGAGGGGCTGGGCTGGCTCTGTGGTTCCTGGGTGAGGTGCCGCGAGCGCTCGTCGAGCGGGAGCGGGCTTTTGACGGCTACGTCGCCGCCGGCCGCTGCGACGACGCCGCCCGGATCGCCGTCTGGGTTTCCCACCAGCACCTCTTGGCTGGACGCGCATCCGCGGCCCGGGGCTGGCTGGCCCGCGCCGAGCGCGCGGTGGACGGTCTGCAAGCCCGCTGTCCCGGCCGCGGCTGGGTCGCGGTCGAACGGGCCCGGCACGCCCCCCGCCTCAAGGACCAGATCACGGAGGCCCGCCGCGCGATGCGGATCGGCCGGGCTACCGGGGCCGTCGACCTTGAGGTCTTCGCTCTCAGTCTGCTGGGCCGGGCCGTGCTCACCTCTGGCCGTCGCGACGAGGGGCTGCAGCTGCTGGAGGAGGCCATGGCAGCGGCGTCGTCCGGGCGGGTCCGCAACGTGCACACGCTTGCAGAGTCCTACTGCAACCTCATCGAGGGCTGTGCGGCTGCCGGTGAGTGGGAGCGCGGAGCCGAGTGGTGCGAGCTCGTCGAGGGTTTCGCTCGTGCTCACCGCACCGCTCCGCTGTTGGGCGCGTGCCGCACGATCCACGCCGACGTCCTGATGGCGACTGGGCGCTGGCCTCAGGCGGAGAGCGCGTTGCAGACGGCGCTGGAGACGCATGCCCGGTACGTCCCGCAGATGAGCGCACCCGCCATCGCCACGCTGGCCGAGCTGCGGGTTCGGCAGGGTCGGCTGCTGGACGCAGAGCGGCTGCTTGCGGGGCGCCTCGATTAACCCGCCGGGCTGCGCGCCCTGGCGCTGCTGCGACTGGCGGAGGGCCGACCGGGGGAAGCCGTCGCCCTGCTGGAGCGGGCTGTGCGCGCGGCAACGGATCACCCCGTACGCACCGCGCAGCTCCTCGCCGCGTTGGTCGACGCGCGGCTCGCCTGCACGGATGCACCGGGCGCGGCGGACGCTGCGACCGAGCTCCGGGACATCGCCGACGTGGCCGGCATCCGGTTGGTCACCGCCCTGGCAGACCTGGCCACCGCGCGCCTCGCTGCCGCCGCTGGACAGGCAGGCGATGCGGCACATCTGGCCAGGCGCGCCCTGATCGCGTTCAGCCGCCTGGCGATGCCCTACGAGGCAGGTCATGCTCGGCTCGAGCTCGCCCAGGCTCTGGCAGGCAGCGCGCCAGCGCTCGCGTGCGACGAGGCGCGCAGCGCCCTTGCGGTCTTCGAGGCCCTCGGCGTCCCCCGGGCCACCGACGCCGCTGCCCAGCTGATGCACGTCCTTGGTGGCGCTGCTGCGCCGCGGCCGCGGGTCTGCGGAGAACTGACGCCACGGGAGCAGGAGGTCCTCGCGCTCGTCTCGCTAGGCGCTTCCAACGCCGACGTGGCGGCAGCGCTGTGCATCAGCGAGAAGACCGCCGGTCACCACGTCAGCCACATCCTCGCCAAGCTGGGTGTGCGCAACCGGACGGAGGCCGCGGCGTATGCAGGCAAGATCGCGCGACCGGCCGTAGCCCCCTGACGGTCGCGGCGTCTCGGCTCACCCGAGCTGCCCGCCGCGCACCGATGTGATGTTCCTGCGGTACTCGCGCGCTCCCATCGAGCGCGGCGGCCCGGCTCCCGCACCAACCGTTCCGACGCAGGAAGGCTTACGTTTCCGGCAGGCATCGCCTCACGCGGTCCCCGGCTCGCGTGCTCGGCGGGGCGGCCACGTCTGTCGCATATCGCGCGACACGGGCCGGCATTGGCGAGCCGAAGGCGCCGTCACGACGGCGCGCCGGTGATCGTCCGCATCCGGGCGCCGGGCCACCCACCATGCCAGTGATCGCACACGAAGGACCCTGCTCGCCTACGGCGGGGCGGGTGCGATCACCTGAAAGTCCTGTCCGATGGTGCAGCCAGGGCGACCGCGCTGCGATGTGCGCTACCGGTCGAGCCCTGAGTGCCGGCCTTCTGGTTAGGCGTGTCGACGACGGCCCAAGACTGACCCCGTAGCGACGGTCGTCCACGTTCGGCCGTCGTTGACAAGGCGACGAGGGGCCCCTGCGGAGAGCTGCCGCCCGCTTGGTCTGGCAGCCCGGCGCGTGCTGCTGGTTCGGCGTCATCGACCGCACGTAGCCGTCACGGGCTGCGGTGGGGGTCGTCGGCCGTCGGCCGCCGGCAGGGCGGGACTGAGCTGGTCCCCCCGCGCTGGGCGCCTGCTGCTGCGCGAGCGGGTGCTCACGAGATACCGGGCGCCGAAGTGGCCGGTTTGTGTCGTGCATCGAGCGGTATCACCACCGCCGCGTTGAGAAGCCAGCGCCGCCCCGAGCGGCGCGTGCTCGGCCTGCGCCAGAGGCGAACCGCCGCTACCCGTGGAGCCCGGTTCGGAGGAAGCCCTTGACCAGCCAACTGCACGGTCTCCGAGAAGAGACCCTGCCCGCGCTGCCGGCGCATGTTGACGTGCCGCAGTACGACCGCTCCCGCCTCGTCCCGTCTGTGGTGCACATCGGCGTCGGCGGCTTCCACCGCGCGCACCAGGCGCTGTACTTCGACGACCTCGCCGCCCGTGGCGAGACCGGATGGGGCGTTGTCGGCGTCGGGTTGCACCGGCCGCAGATGGGCGAGGTGCTGCAGGCGCAGGACGGCCTGTTCACCGTCGTCGAGCGCGGCGTGCGCGGCCAGTCGGCCCGCGTCGTGGGCTCGGTCGTCTACTACCTGTACGCGCCGAGCGACCCGGAGGCCGTCGTCCGAGCGCTGGCCGACGCGCGGACACGCCTGGTGACCCTCACCGTCACCGGCGGCGGCTACCTCGTCGACGAGGACGGCTGCTTCCAGTGCGACGACCCCGACGTGCAGGACGACCTCGCTCACCCGGAGGTGCCCCACAGCATGGTCGGCTTCCTCGTCGAGGCCCTGCGCCGCCGGCGCGACAGCGGCACCGGCCCCTTCACGGTGCTCTCCTGCGACAACCTGCCCGACAGCGGCGCGGCGGCGCGGACCGCCGTCGTCGGCTTCGCCGGTCTACGGGACCGCGCCCTGGCGCGCTGGATCGACGAGCAGTGCACGTTCCCGACGAGCATGGTGGACCGCATCACGCCCGAGACGTCGCCGCAGGCACGCGACCAGATCGAGGCCGAGCTCGGCGTGCCGGACCGCTGGCCGGTGGTCACGGAGCCGTTCCGCCAGTGGATCGTCGAGGACGACTTCTGCGCGGGTCGCCCGCCGCTGGAGCAGGTCGGCGTCCAGTTCGTGCAGGACGTCCACCCGTACAAGCTCGTCAAGGCGCGCGTGCTCAACGGTGGCCACTCGGCGCTGGGCTACCTCGGCACGCTGCTCGGTCACCGCACCACCGACCAGGCGATGCGCAACGACGACGTCCGCACCGTGCTGGACCGGATGCTCGCGGAGGAGGTCCTGCCGCTGCTGCCGACGCCGCCCGGGATGGACCTCGGGGAGTACCGCCGCACCACGATGGAGCGCTTCGCCAACCCGGCGATCGGCGACAGCCTGGCCCGGCTGTGCCGCCGCGGCTCGACGAAGATCCCGACGTACTTGCTGCCGTCACTGCAGGAGGCGGTGCAGCGCCGCGCGCCGCAGCGGCTGCTCGTGCTCTCCGTCGCCGCCTGGATGCGCTACCTGCGCGGCAGCGACCTGGCCGGAAACCCCATCGAGCTCCAGGACGCCCGTGCGGAGGCGCTGCAGGCGCTCGCCCTGCGCGGCCAGGACGACCCGCGCCCGCTGCTCGGCGCGCGCAGCGTGTTCGGCAGCCTGGGCGACCACCCGGACGTGGTGGCCGAGCTGGCCGACGCGCTGCGGGTCCTGTCACACGACGGGCTCGCCGCCGCTCTGGCACGCTGCGAACCGGTGGCTGCGCGCGCGGCCGCGTGATCCCGGGAGGACGCGTGCGGGCGGTGCTGTGTGACGCCGACGGCAACCTCTTCCCCTCGGAGGAGCCGGCCTTCGTCGCCTCCGCCGACGTCACCAACGCCTTCCTGGAGGCGTACGGCGTGTCGCGGCGCTACACCGCTGAGGAGCTGCGGCTGAGCAGCACCGGCAAGAACTTCCGCACGACATCGGTCGACCTCGCCGCCGTGCACGGGGTCGCGCTTGAGTCGTCGCTGGCCGCCGGACACCCGGACGCCGTGACGGAGGGGCCGGCGCTGCTGACGGCCGAGGCGCTCGAGCGGTGGGTGCGGCAGGAGAGGTCGCAGGTGACGCGCTACCTCGGCAGCGTCCTGCGGCCGGACGCCTCGGTGCTCGGGCCGCTGACGCGGCTGGCGGAGTCGTACCGCCTGGCGGCCGTCAGCTCCAGCGCGCTCGGCCGACTCGCCGCGTGCTTCACCGCCACCGGGCTCGACGTGCTGATCCCGCCCTCCGTGCGCTACAGCGCGGAGGACTCGCTCCCCGTGCCGACCAGCAAGCCGGACCCGGCCGTCTACCTTCATGCCTGCGCCCAGCTTGGACTCGACCCCGCCGAGACGGTGGCGGTCGAGGACTCCGTACCCGGCGCGCAGTCGGCGGTGGCCGCCGGCATCCCGACGGTGGCCAACGTGCAGTTCGTGCCGGAGGCCGAGCGCGCGGAGCGCACGGCTCAGCTGCGCGAAGCAGGCGTCTCCGCGGTCATCAGCACATGGTCCGAGCTCGAGCAGCTGCTCGAGCCGCCGGAGCGCACGGCCTGACACCGGACCTGCCCGATCTCGTGCGGCGCGCCTCGGCCCTGGCCGGTGCGGGCAGCCGCGTGCTGCTCGGGCTGGCGGGTGCGCCCGGCGCCGGGAAGTCAACGCTGGCGCAGGCACTGGTCGAGGCGCTCGCGGGGCAGGCCGTCCTCGTGCCGATGGACGGGTTCCACCTCGCCGACCCGGAGCTGGACCGGCTCGGGTGCCGGGACCGCAAGGGCGCACCCGAAACGTTCGACGCCGCCGGGTACGTACACCTGCTTCGCCGCCTGCGCAGCCGGGAGGACATGGTCGTCTACGCGCCGGTGTTCGTCCGGGAGCAGGAGCAGGCCGTCGCCGGGGCGCTGGCCGTGCCGCGCGAGGTCCCGCTCGTCGTGACGGAGGGGAACTACCTGCTGGCCGACGGCGGCTTCGCCGCGGTGCGCGGGCTGCTCGACGAGACGTGGTTCGTGGACGTCGACCCGGTGCTGCGCCGGCAGCGGCTCGCGGCGCGGCACGTCCACCACGGCCGGACGCCGGAGCAAGCCGAGCAGTGGGTGACCTCGAGCGACGACGTGAACGCCCGGCTCGTCGACGCGACTCGCGAGCGGGCGGACCTGGTGGTCCGGGTATGAGCATCCCCCTGCGCGCCGGCAGCCTCGGGCGGCTGGACGTGCCCGTGCCCTCGTACGACCGCAGCGCGATGCGCACCGGCGTGGTGCACGTCGGCGTCGGCGGGTTCCACCGGGCGCACGAGGCGGTCTACCTCGACGCGCTGCTCGCCGCCGGTGCCGGTGACTGGGCCGTCTGCGGAGTCGGCACGCAGCCGTTCGACCGCCGCATGCGGGACGTGCTCCGGGAGCAGGACGGCCTCTACACGCTGGTGCTCAAGCACCCGGACGGCCGGCTGGAGCCGCGCGTCATCGGGGCTCTCACCGACTACCTGTACGCCCCGGACAACCCGGATGCGGTCGTCGAGCGGATGGCGTCGCCGGACACCCGGATCGTCTCGCTGACCATCACCGAGGGCGGCTACGCCGTCGACCCGGTGACCGGGCGCTTCACGCGGGTGGAGCCGGGGGTGCTGCTGGACCTGCAGCCCGGCGCCGTGCCGTCCACGGTGTTCGGCCTGGTGACCGAGGCGCTGGCGCGGCGGCGGGAGCGCGGCCTTGCGGGCTTCACCGTGCTGTCCTGCGACAACGTGCAAGGCAACGGGGAGGTGGCGCGGGAGGCGTTCACCGGTTTCGCGGCGCTGCGCGACCCGGACCTCGCCGCGTGGATGCGCACCGAGGTCGCGTTCCCGAGCTCGATGGTCGACCGCATCACGCCGGTCACGACGGACGAGGACCGCGCGCTGCTCGCCCGCGAGTTCGGCGTCGAGGACGCCTGGCCCGTCGTGTGCGAGCCATACCTGCAGTGGGTGCTCGAGGACCGCTTCTCCGCCGGACGGCCGCCCTTGGCGGACGTCGGCGTGCAGCTCGTGGACGACGTGCACCCGTACGAGGTGATGAAGCTGCGGCTGCTCAATGCAGGGCACCAGGCGATCGCGTACCTCGGGTACCTGGCGGGCCACCGCTACACCGACGAGGTGTGCCGCGACCCGGTATTCGCGGAGTTCCTGCTCGCGTACATGGAGCGCGAGGCGACGCCGACGCTGCGGCCGGTGCCGGGCGTCGACCTGCCGGCGTACCGCCGCACGCTGCTGGAGCGCTTCGCGAACCCGCACGTGCGCGACACCCTGGCCCGCCTGTGCGCAGAGACCTCCGACCGCATCCCGACCTTCCTGCTCCCGGTCGTGCGCGAGCAGCTGGCGCGCGGCGGGGACGTCAGGCTCGCGGCCCTCGTCGTGGCGTCCTGGGCGCGGTACGCCGAGGGCGTTGACGAGCACGGCGCGAAGGTGCTCGTCGTCGACCGGCTGCTCGAGCCGGTGACCGCAGCCGCAGCCCGCAGCCGGGAGGAGCCGCTGGCCTTCTTGCGCGACACCGGCGTCATGGGCGACCTCCCCGACGACCCCGTCTTCGGCCGCGACTTCACCGAGCACCTCGCGTCCCTGCGCAGGCACGGCGCACGCGCGACGTTGGCAGCGCTGGGTTTCGGTCACGAGAACGTGGTGATCACGCCGGGGTGACCGCCCTGCACCGGCACGCCCCGCTCGTTGGGCGTGCCACTGACGAGGGCCGCACGCTCACGGACTACCTGCTGCTGCCGCGCCTCGACAGGTGGACCGGTCGGCCGACAAGGCGTAGGCCCGGCCGCCAACTGCTTCACGACACGTTGATGAAGAGCCTGGAGCGCACGGCCTTGCCGCAGGGCAAGCTGACGGCCGGTGGGCGCGGCATCTGCACGCCGTCGTGGCTCCCCGCAGACGGCGTACGAACCGGTTTGTGTCGATCAAGACGGGGGACCTGGCGTCGGACAGAGGAGGTGCGATGGCACTTGGTCTCGAGCAGGCCGACCTGGTCATCGTGGGGTCTGGCTTTTACGGGCTCACCGTTGCAGAGCGCGCGGCGGGTGATGGCGCGCGCGTTGTGGTCCTGGACCGACGCGATCACCTGGGCGGGAACGCCTGGAGCGAGGCGGACCCCGACACGGGGATCGAGGTGCACACCTACGGGTCGCACATCTTCCACACGTCGAACCAGCGGGTCTGGGACTACGTCAACCGGTTCGCCCGCTTCAACGACTACCGGCACCACGTCTGGACGGTGCACAAGGGCAACGCCTACCCGATGCCCATCGGGCTTGCCACGATGTCGTCGTTCTTCGGCCGGCACCTGACGCCTCAGCAGGCGCAGGAGCTGATCGCGGCCGAGCGGGCCGAGGCCGGACCAGGAGGCGACAACCTCGAGGACAAGGCCGTCAGCCTGATCGGCCGGTCGCTCTACGAGGCGTTCATCCGCGGCTACACGACCAAGCAGTGGCAGACCGACCCGCGGGAGCTGCCCGCCCGCATCATCACCCGGTTGCCCGTGCGCACCACCTTCGAGACGCGCTACTTCGCCGACACCTGGGAGGGCATCCCCGTCGACGGTTACGGCGCGCTGCTGCGACGGATGGCCGAGACGCCTGGCGTGACCGTGCACACGGGCGTGAACTGGTTCGACGTACGGCAGGGCGTCAAGGCGCCTGTTGTCTACACCGGACCGCTGGACCGCTACTTCGACGACCGCGCGGGACGCCTCAGCTGGCGGACGCTGGACCTGAGCACGGAGGTCCTCGACGAGGACGACCACCAGGGCACGACCGTCATGAACTACGCAGACGAGGACGTTCCGTGGACGCGGGTTCATGAGTTCAAGCACTACCACCCGGAGCGGGCCTGGGTACCCGGCCGGACGGTCGTCATGACCGAGTACAGCCGCTGGGCCCAGCTCAGCGACGAGCCCTACTACCCCGTCGATGCGCCCGAGGACCGCCGCCGGCTCGCGATCTACCGGGAGCTCGCCCAGCGGGAGGAGGGGGTCCATTTCGGCGGCCGCCTCGGGAGCTACCAGTACTTCGACATGCACATGGCTATCGCCTCTGCACTCACGGCATACGACAATTCCATCGGCCCGCTCCTGCACGCGCGCAGGGCGGCCTGAACGCTCACAGCGTCGTCAGCATCACTCGGCCACCGCCCCCAGCTCGCGTCACTACGGGGGTGCAACCGCTCGGCGGATCGGAAATCACGGGTAGCCCCACGTCCGCGTGAGGGGTACGAGAGGAGTCGGGGCACTGTCTCGCAACCTGGTCATCGCACGCGTGGGCCGCAACTCCCTGCACCGGGCATGGATCGATCACGGCAGCCCTCGCGGCTGGGACCTCTACCTGTGCCCCTTCCAGGAGATGCCGCCGCAAACGGATGTGGACTGCACCCTCGGCGAGGTCATCCCGGGGCCGAAGTGGACGGGGCTGCGCACCCTGCTCAACGAATGGGACGGCTGGCGCGAGTACGACCACATCTGGCTACCGGACGACGACATCCTGGCCAGCCAGGACACGATCAGCGCGATGTTCGAGGCAGCCGCCGCCCTGCAGCTCAAGCTGTTCACGCCTGCGCTGCAGGAGAACTCGCACTTCGGCCACTACATCATCATGCGGAACCGCAACTTCTTCGCGCGACGCGTCGGCTTCGTCGAGATCATGACCCCAGGCTTCAGCCGGCCGGCGCTGGAGCAGCTGCTCCACACCCTCGACCTGTCGAAGACGGGCTGGGGTTGGGGGCTCGACCCGCTCTGGGCCAAGCTCCTGGACTACGAGGACCTCGGCATCCTGGACGCGGTGCCCGTCCTACACACGAGGCCCGTCGGCAAGATGCGGGACGCCGACCTCCACCGGCGCTGCAGCGAGGAGAACGATCTGATCCTGGCCGACTACCAGTGTCCCTCGAAGATGGTGACGTTCGGCGGCATCGGCCCAGACCTGCAGGACATGGCGCTCGGGGCGGACGAGCTGCTCGTGAAGCTGATCCAAGGATGGGACTACCTGTTCGACAGGGACCCGAGCCTGCTGCGCTGGATCAGCGAGCACCAGGCCCCGTTCTTCGACTGGCCGCCCTACCCCCTCCTGGGCTCGCCCACCAGTCCGCGGGCATTGCCGCGCGTGCAGAAGGTCTAGCGGCCTGCATCGGGCGGATCGTGCTGGACGACTGAGGGCGACGTCCTCCCGCGCGCACCAACTGGATGGGGCCGCATGACACAGGTCGCGCCAGGGGAGCAGAAGTCGTCCGCGTGCGGATGTCCATGGGTCTCGAGGCTGGCCACGCACCCGGCCGCCGATCGCACCCGCCAGGGTGCAGGCACGGTTCCGCCCCTGCGTGGCAGCAATGGGAGTGGCCCGGATGGTTGCGTTGGGCGAACACTGGTTGCCGAACAAGGCTCTTTCAGTACCTCGAGGATTAAAAGGCCGAAGTTTAACCACTATGGCCTCCGTACGGCCCCGGCGGGGCTGCAAGCCGGGCCCGCAGCTGGGCCGGTGCAGGTGGCGGTTGCCGTAGTTTCCCAATATGACTTGACGATCGCAACATTCGGATAAGTCTTTGCTGTATTCGGTTGGCGGCCGCATGAAGGAACCGGGCCCGGAGCGCCTGATCGCGACGCAGCTGCGAGCGCTGAGGAAGCGCCGGGGCCTGTCGCAGGAGGGCCTGGCTGCCCGGCTGGCGCTTCTAGGGCTGGTCAACCACCAGACCGTCATCGCGAAGATCGAGGCTCGGGCGCGCGGCGTGGCCGTCGACGAGCTCGACGCACTTGCCGTCGCGCTGAACGTCACCCCGCTGGCGCTGCTGCTCCCGGACAGCGACAGCCGGGGGACATGGTCGACATCACGCCGCGCGGGAGCGCCCCGGCGGATCAGGTCTGGGCCTGGGCCCGCGGGGACGGGCCGCTGTCCCTGCACGACAGCCGCAACGTCGGTCCGCTGCAGGGTCTCGCGGAGCTGGGTGCGGAGGCCATGCAGGAGCAGTACGCGGCGGAATTGCCCCAGACAGAGCGGCGGCTGCGGGCGCACCCGCTGGTGCAGCAGGCAACGCAGGTCCTGTCCGCCGTCTCGCGGCTCGAGCTTCCGGACGGCATGGCCCCTAGCCTCATCGAGCTGGAGCTGCAGCGCGTGCGGCACGCAGTCGGTCGACTGGCCGTCGAGCTGGATGCCGCTGAAGTCAAGTACGACGCTTGGATGGCGGACGGTGAAGGGACAGACGTACAAGCGGTGCAAGTGCCCGCCGGAGCGCTCCGGCTTGAGGTACCGGTCCATCGCGACTCGGTAGAAGATGACGCTGGCCGGGCGCAGGTCGACTCGGCCAGCGAGCCACTCGTCGAGGTAATCGTCGACCGCGAGCTTGCTGCGGTCGACGTACACGCCGCGGTCCAGGCGGGCGAGCGCGTCCGTCAGGTCGCTGAAAGCTCCCCGAAGACGAAGAAGGGCATCCGGACGCTCAGCCTGGACGCCGGAACCGTCGAGGTCCTGCGCGCGCACCGGGTCCGCCAAGCTGCCGCTCGCCTCGCCTGGGGCGCGGCGTGCGTCGATAGCGGCCTGGTCATCACGATGGAGACGGCCGCGGACTGCAGCCGCAGTACATCACTCGACTGTTCGCGAAAGCGTGCCGCGACGGTGGCTTCCCGCTGATCCGTCTGCACGACCTGCGGCACACCAGTGCTGCCGAGTCTCGGCCTGGCCGCCGGCGAGACGCTCGCCGAGGTCTCCCGCCGACTGGGGCACTCGCAACTCGCGATCACCGCCGACACCTACACGCATGTCCTGCCTATGGTGGCGCTCGCCTCGAGCGAGGCACGAGCGGCGCTGATCCCCCGCACGATGACGCCGCTCCGTGGCCAGGACGTACCCAGCGGCAGGATCAACGTCGGCGATGTGCCCACTTCCGTGCCCACTTCGGCTGAGCGGGTGCTAGAGCGGTGGCGCCCGGCGCGTGTCGCTGCAGGTCAAAGGCTCGGTGAGACTGCTCCCCCGTCTGGACTTGAACCAGAAACCCTGCGATTAACAGTCGCATGCTCTGCCAATTGAGCTACGGGGGATCGTGCCGGGCGTCCGGCAGCGGAGGCCAAGACTAGTACACGGCCGGACCGCGGGATCGGCAGACAGGCTCGCCCGGGATGACCGACGATGTCCCGGTGCTGACCGGTGTCGAACGCCTGCTCACCGCCGCTCTGGCGACGCTGCTGGCGGCCGGGGCGACCGGAGCGGTCGCGCTCCCGCCG
>JAOPVV010000087.1 GCA_025966005.1 Frankiales bacterium | reverse complement strand
TTGGGCTGGCAGCTCGAGGCGCCGCCCGCGGGTGCCGGAGCGACCCGTGAGCGGTGGGAGGCCCTGGCCGCGCTGCACCGCCTCGCGAGCGACCTCGCCGTCGCGATGCCCACGGCGGGGCTGCGCGAGCTCGTCCTCGAGCTCGAGGAGCGGGCCGCCGCCCAGCACGCGCCGTCCGTCGAGGGCGTCACGCTGGCCTCGCTGCACGCCGCCAAGGGCCTGGAGTGGGACGCCGTGTTCCTCGTCGGACTGGTCGACGGCACGCTGCCGCTCGTGCACGCCGACACCCCCGCCGCCGTGGAGGAGGAGCGCCGGCTGCTGTACGTCGGCGTGACCCGCGCGCGGACCCACCTGTCGTTGACGTGGGCGCTGTCACGCTCGCCCGGCGGGCGGGGCAGCCGCCGGCCCTCGCGCTTCCTCGACGGGCTGCACACCGCGTCGGCCCGCCCCGCTGCCGCCCCCGGCGCGGCCCGCCAGTCGCGTCGCGAGCGGTCCGGTCCGATCACGTGCCGGGTCTGCGAGGCCTCGCTCACCGCCGCGGTCGACCGCAAGCTCGGGCGCTGTGCCGACTGCCCCGCCGACCGCGACGAGGCGTTGTTCGACGCCCTGCGCAGCTGGCGGGCCGAGCGGGCCAAGGGCCTGGGTCAGCCGGCGTACTGCGTGCTCACGGACGCTACGCTCGAAGCGATCGCCGAGCAGCGCCCCGGCACGGTCGCCGCGCTCGTCGCGATCCCGGGCATCGGGCAGTCCAAGCTCGACCGCTTCGGCGACGAGGTGCTCACCCTGGTGGGCTCCACCGCCACGGTCTGAACTCCCTCCCGAAATCCCCTTGCCAGGCCCCGGAGGACCCCTCTACCTTTCGTCGTGCCGGTGATCACCGGCATCCGACGACGGCGACGAAGGAGGTGGACGACGTGGACCAGACCATGACCAGCAGCAGCCGGACGCGCACGCCGGCCACCGGCCTCTCGCACGGGGTCGTCGACCGGATCGCCTTCACGGCGCCGATCTCGGCTGCGCAGGGGACAGGTCTGTCCTTCGCCGGCCGCCACGCTGCTGCCGCCGCCGCTGCTGCTCCCGCCGCTCAGGCCGCCGTCGCCGGCGTCCGCTCCACCGATCTCCCGGGTCCTGTCCCTCGAGGTGCCGTGGTCTGAAGAACCAGACCCCAGCAGCGCCTCGAGGCCGCGGAACCCGATACGGGATCCGCGGCCTCTTCGCTTTTCCGAGGTCCCAGCCACCGGCCCACCGGCCACGACACACCCGCCCGCACGACCGAGAAGGTGACCGACGGTGCTCGCCACTCCTGCCTCCACCCGCGACCTCGACCTGGACGACCCGTTCCGCGACGAGCTGACCGACGACCCGACCTGCACCCTGCCCGAGACCTCGAGCCCGGACGAGCTGCCCTGCTGGACAGCCGATCCCGAGCTCTGGTTCGCCGAGTCCCCGGCCTCGGTCGAGCAGGCCAAGGCGCTCTGCCTGCCGTGCCCGCTCCGCGAGGCCTGCCTGGCCGGCGCGCTCGAGCGGCGCGAGCCGTGGGGCGTCTGGGGCGGTCAGCTGATCGTCGCCGGCGTCGTCGTCCCGTTCAAGCGGCCGCGCGGCCGTCCCCGCAAGAACGCCCCGTCCCTGCTGACGGGCGCGGCATGACCACCTCATCGACCTGGAGCCACACCATGACCATCGACAGCAGCACCTACCTGCTGCTCGCCCGCAGCGAGCAGCGCGAACGACAACGGCACGCGGCGCAGGACGCCCGGGCCGTCCGCCTCCTGAAGCTGCGCCGGCTCGACCGCCGGGCGCAGACCGCTGCGACCCGCGCCAGGCTCGCCCGCCTGGTCGTGACCTGACCGTCCCGCCACGACGCCCCCGCACCTGGGCGGGGGCGTCCTGTTGGCCCGGCCTGCGAGGATCGGGTCGTGCCCCTGCCCTCCCGCGACCTGACCGCCAGCGCCATCGTCTCGGAGGGCCTGACACAACCGGCGCTGCGAGACCGCGCCCTCGACGTCCTGCTCGACCCGGCGCTCGCCCACGTCGTCGACCTCGTGTGCTGGTCCGAGAAGGGGCTGGTGCACGTCGCCGACTCCGCCGGTCACAGCGCGCTCGCGCTCGACGGCACGACGACGGTGCTGGCCGGGCGCGACCCCGTCGCCGACCAGGACCCGTTCACCGACGACGGCTATCCGTTCGCAGCGGCCCGCCTGCACTCGCTGTTCAGCGACCCGCGTGCCCCCGACCTCGCGGTCGTGCACACCGGCGCCCACCACTGGCCCGAGAGGGGCGGCCACCTCGGTGAGCACGGCTCGCTCAACGGGCTGCAGTCGCGCGCGCCGCTGCTGCTGTCCGGCCCTGGGGTCCAGGCCCGCGGGATCGTCGAGCGCGCCGTGCGCACCGTCGACGTCGGGGCCACGCTCGCTCACCTGGCAGGGGGCTCGTACGACGAGATGGACGGCCGGCCCATCGATCTCGTGTCACCCGGCGCCACGCACGTCGTCGGGCTGCTCTGGGACGGCGCCCCGTCCGGCGAGCTGCTCGCGCTCGCGGCCGACGGCACGCTGCCCAACGTCGCCCGGCTGCTCGCGCGCGGCTGCGCGCTGCGCGGCGGGGCGATCGCGGAGTTCCCGAGCGTCACGCTGGTCAACCACACCTGCGCCCTGACCGGGCTCGGCCCGGGCCGCCACGGCATCGTCCACAACGCCTTCTACGACCGGGTGCTCGGCGAGCAGGTCGTCCCGAACTCCTCCGCCTCCTGGCACCGCGCGATGGACTGGCTGCGCCCGGACGTGCGGACCGTCTTCGAGCGCCTCCCGGCCGGCAGCGTCAGCGCGTGCGTCAACGAGCCGGTCGACACCGGGGCCACCTACAGCACCTTCGCGCTGGTCCGCGAGACCGGGCGCGCGGGCACCGGGACGCTGTCCGACTGGCTGCCGTCCGCCGCCGACGACCTGCACGCGTCGCAGGCGCACGTCAGCGCGCACCCGGACTACGAGTGGGCGACGCAGGTCGACGCCATCGGGCTCACCCAGGTGCTCGACCTGTGGCGCGACGGCGAGCCGCCGCGCCTGACCTGGTGGAACACGACGCTCACCGACTCCGCCCACCACGCCGGCGGTCCCGGCTCGGAGGTGTCGCGCCACTCGCTGCGCGACGCGGACCGGCGGCTGGGCGTCTGGCTCGACCTGGTCGAGGAGCGCGGCCTGCTCGACCACGTCGTGGTCCTGCTGACCGCCGACCACGGCATGCAGGGCGCCGAGCCGGGCTGCACGGGCGACTGGGACGACGCGCTCACCGCCGCCGGGGTGGCGTTCCGCGACGAGGCGTACGGCTTCCTCTACCTCGGGGTCTGAATCGCGCTCGGAAGGTCTGATCTGCCTTCTGACCTTGATCCTGCGGCAGGTCTGGAGCAACGACCCCCAGGAGCGCGCTCGACTGCGAGATCCGCCGCCGCACCGACCTCGTCACGTCGGCTGTCGTGCAGAGGAGGTGACGCACCCGCAGACCGCACCCCCCGTGACGGCCTCACCTGCGAGCACCGGATCACGTGGTGACCGCCTTCACCCGCCGCCCCCGCGGACTTGGTCCCACCTACCACCCAGCACCGCCGGCGCCGCCAGGACCGATCGGGCTCAGGCCCGGTGAACGGCACGCCGCGGGGTCACAGTCGAGCTCCGGCACGTCTGCGGAGGTACCGGTGTCGGGTCCGGGCCACTTCGCCTCGGGTGGGGGACGTAGCACCCCTCTCGCTCCGCGCGGACCGCGGCGAGCGTCCTCGTCGGCGCATCCAGCTTGACGAGCACGTGCTCGACGTGGGTGGCGACCGTGCGCGGACCACACGACGAGTGCCCGGGCGATCTCCTGGTTCGAGCACCCCTCGACGAGCAGCCCGAGCACCTCCAGCTCACGGGGTGTGAGGCCGTGCAGGCCGGACGGCGGTGACAGGAGCACCACCCCGGCGAGGGGTTCAGCCACGTCGTCGGGCGGGGTCAGGACGGTGACCCGCGTGTGCCCGTCGGGGGCGTGACGGCCTCCCACGGACCAGAGGAAGGTCGAGTGCACGTGGCCGTCGCGGATGCGTTCGCGGACGGCCGCCAGGACCGGAGAGTCGACCGTGAGGAGCGGGTCGTCGTCCAGTCCCGGCAGTGGCTGCCTGCCCCCGTCCCTGCGCAGCACCGTCCCTGCCGTCGCGCCGCGGACGAGCCGCGCAGCGGTGAGCAGCGAGCGCATCGGGTCGACCGAGTCGGCGAGCACCGGCGTCAGCGCCGCAGGGCGGCGGCGCGCCGCCCAGGTCGGTGCCGGCCGGCGAGCCGTGGCCGCTGCCGATGGGGTCGGCGAGGTCGAACCAGGCGGTGTCGAACGGAACGACCCGCCCGAGGGCCCGGAGCAGCCCGTGTGCCCGGTCGGTGAGCAGGTACGACAACGCCGAGATCCGGGCCGGAGCGGTGCCCAGGGACTCGTCCACGTCTCTCGCCTCCACGTCGGCAGGTGCACACCGAGGGAGGTCGGCGGCGGACCCGGCAGTGTGTGCTGGTCGTAGCGGTCGGTTCCGCTGTACCGCCGCAGCGGCCGGCGAGAACCTCCGCGCGATGACGAAGGTGCTGTGCAGCCGAAGCCGGAGACTAACGGCAGTGGACTGTGGCAGCCCTGGACAGGCGGGGGGACCATCATCGCCATGGAGCTGCGCCGCTGCGCTACTTCCTCGCGGTGGCCGAGGAGGGGCGCTTCTCGCGCGCCGCGGCGCGGCTGCACCTGGCGGCTCCGTCGCTGTCCCAGCAGATCAGGGCCCTGGAACGGGACCTGCGGGTCACGTTGTTCCACCGCACCGCTCGAGGGGCCGTCCTGACGCCCGCCGGCGAGGTGCTCCTGCCGCGCGCCCGGGTGATCCTCGCCGAGGCCGACCGCGCCAGCCAGGACGTCCGCACCGCCGGTGTCGCCCGTCGTGAACAGGTGAGTCTCCGGGTCTGCGCCATGGCCGAGCTGGTCGTCGACGGTCCGCTGCGCGACGCGGTCCTCGGGATCCCCGGGGTCGAGGTCTTCGCGACGCCCTGCCCCGGGGACGACGCGTCCGCGGCGATGAAGGTGTAGGGGCGGCGTCCAACGGTCGGGTGCGGAAGGACTCGACGTGCTCGTCGAGCTCCTTGGTCATCACGCTGACCTGGCTCTTGCTCAGCCTGGTGATCCCGAGGGTCTCGACCAGCTCTCCATCCGGCGGGTCGAGAGCCCGAGCAGGTAGCAGGTCGCGACCACCGTGGTCAGGGCCCGCTCGGCGCGCTTGCGCCGCTCGAGCAGCCAGTCCGGGAAGTAGGACCCCGAGCGCAGCTTCGGGATCGCCAGCTCCATCGTGCCGGCGCGGGTGTCCCACTCGCGGGCTCGGTAGCCGTTGCGGGAGTTGACCCGCTCCTCGCTGCGTTCGCCGTAGCCGGCGCCGCAGATCGCATCGGCTTCCGCGGCCATGAGCGACTGCACGAACATCTTCAGCATCGAGCGGAGCAAGTCCGGCTCGGCGCGGTCGATCTGCTCGTGCCAGGGCAGCGCAGGGTCAATAATCGGGGGGACGGTCATCGCTTGGTTCTCCTTCAGTCCGACTGTGAGAGGTCTTCTGAAGGATCACGCGGTGGCCGTCGTCTACGTCCTCACGACACGCTCGTCGACGAGGAGCTCGTACATCACGTCCGTGGACTCACCTCGACCCCGTCCGTCGTGGCGTTCACCGACAGCGGAGAGCGGCTGGTGGGTCTGCTGGCCCGGCGGCAGGCGATCCTCAACCCCAAGGGGACGATCTACTCGGTCAAGCGGTTCATCGGCCGCCGCCACGAGGAGGCGGAGCAGGTCACCTACGACGTCGTGCCGGACGAGAACGGGAACGCGCGGATCGAGGTGCGGGGCAAGCAGCACGCCCCCGAGGAGATCTCCGCGCTCATCCTGCGCAAGCTCGCCGACGACGCCGGGCGCCAGCTGGGGGAGAAGGTCACCGAGGCGGTCATCACCGTTCCGGCGTACTTCAACGACGCGCAGCGGCAAGCCACGCGCGACGCCGCCAGGATCGCCGGGCTCGAGGTGCTCCGGATCATCAACGAGCCGACCGCCGCGGCGCTGGCCTACGGGCTGGACAAGCGGCAGCACGAGACGGTGCTGGTGTTCGACCTCGGCGGCGGCACGTTCGACGTGAGCGTCCTCGACGTCGGGGACGGCGTGGTGGAGGTGCGGGCCACGGCCGGCGACACCCACCTCGGCGGGGACGACTTCGACAGGCGCATCGTCGACCGCCCGGCCGAGCAGTTCCAGAAGGAGAACGGCTTCGACCTGCGCAAGGACCGCAGGCGCTGCAGCGGCTCTCCGAGGCGGCGGAGAAGGCGAAGGTCGAGCTGAGCTCGGTCACGCAGACCCAGGTGAACCTCCCCTTCGTCACCGCGGACGCCAGCGGACCCAAGCACCTGACGGCGACGCTGAGGCGCTCGACGTTCGAGC
>JAOPVV010000075.1 GCA_025966005.1 Frankiales bacterium | reverse complement strand
GCACGCGCCGGTCGCCGACGGCGAGCGGCTGCAGCGGGCCGCGCCGGCGCTGTCGGAGGCGCTGCTGACGAAGGGACCGCTGCGCCAGCACGTCTGGGGCCTCGACCCGGACGGCCGGCTCGACCACGACCCGTCCGCCCCGGACGCGCCGTCGGGCGAGCTGCCGGACGACCCGGCCTCGTGGTGGCTGCGGGTCGAGCGGCAGACCAGCGTCCCGTTCCCGGGGCTGGACCGGGCGCTGTTCACGATCCGCCCGCATCTCGTGCCGCTGCCGGCGCTGGCGCCCGAGCAGTGCGCGGTCCTGGCGTCAGCCGTCGCCTCCATGACCCCGGAGGCGCTGGCCTACAAGGGCATCTCGACGGTCGCCGCCGACCTCGTGGCCTGGCTGCGCGCCCGCGCGGCCTGACCCTTGCGTCCTGCGCGGTGAGCGCGCCGGTGGAACGCCGACCGCAGGACGCACGGGCGCGCGCCGCGTGGTCAGTTGAGCGTGGGGTCCGGCGGGTAGCTCGCGGCGAAGGCGATGGGCGGGCCCTGCCGGCGCAGCACCCGCTGCCACAGGTGCTCCGGGTCGTTGTCGAAGGCGTCGGCGGGCAGCGAGTCGAGCACCCACCAGGCGCCCTGCTCGACCTCTTTCTCGAGCTGCCCCGGCGACCAGCCGGCGTAGCCCGCGAACAGCCGGACGTGCTCGACCGAGCCGACGAGCTGCTCAGGCGGGGTGTCGAGGTCGACCGTGCCGACGACCCCGCCGGGCACTCCCTCGAGTTCGGAGTACGCCGCGACCGCGACCCGTCCGAGCCGGCCGTGGCCGAGGCAGATCGCCGCGGTCGGCTGGACCGGGCCGCCGGTGAACACCACCGGCGGACCGGCCGACAGCGGCGCCCAGTCGGGCAGCACCTCGTCGACCGCGGTGCCGGTCGGGCGGTTCAGCACCAGGCCCAGCGCACCGCCGTCCGGATCGGCCTGCAGCAGCAGGACGACGGTGCGCGCGAAGTTCGGGTCGTCGAGGACCGGGGTCGCGACGACCAGCTGGCCTGCGTTCACGAGGCTCGCCGTACCCCCGCTCGGGCCAGCCCCACTCCGGCCGGTCCCACTCAGGCCAGCGAGGACTTGGCCTTGTTGCGGTTCGTCCGGTTGCGCTCACCGGCGTCGAGGATCACCTTGCGGATCCGGACCTTGTCCGGCGTGACCTCGACGCACTCGTCCTCGCGGCAGAACTCCAGCGCCTGCTCGAGGCTGAGCTCCTTGTGCGGGATGAGCGGGACGAGCACGTCGGACGAGCTCTGCCGCATGTTGGTGAGCTTCTTCTCCTTGGTCGCGTTGACGTCCATGTCGTCGCTGCGGGAGTTCTCGCCGACGATCATGCCCTCGTAGACCTCGGTGCCGGGCGGGACGAACATCGTGCCGCGCTCCTGCAGGTTGGCCAGGGCGAAGCCGGTCGTCGGGCCGCTGCGGTCGGCGACCAGCGAGCCGGACGGGCGGGTGCGGATGTCGCCGTGCCACGGCTCGTACCGCTCGTGGACGTGGTGCAGCAGACCGGTGCCGCGGGTCTCGGTGAGGAACTCGGTGCGGAAGCCGATCAGGCCGCGGGCCGGCACGATGTACTCCATCCGGGTCCAGCCGGTGCCGTGGTCGACCATCTGCTCGAGGCGGCCCTTGCGCAGCGCCATGAGCTGGATGAGCACGCCCTGGTAGTCCGACGGCGTGTCGATGGTGAGGCGCTCCATCGGCTCGTGGATCTTGCCGTCGACCATGCGGGTGACGACCTGCGGCTTGCCGACGGTCAGCTCGAAGTTCTCGCGACGCATGACCTCGACGAGGATGGCCAGCTGCAGCTCGCCGCGGCCCTGCACCTCCCAGGTGTCGGGCCGCTCGGTGTTCTGGACGCGGATCGAGACGTTGCCGACCAGCTCCTTGTCGAGGCGGTCCTTGACCTGGCGCGCGGTCAGCTTCTTGCCGCTGCGGCCGGCCATCGGGCTGGTGTTGATGCCGATGGTCATGGAGATCGACGGCTCGTCGATGGTCATGAGCGGCAGCGGGCGCGGGTCCTCGGGGTCGGCCAGCGTCTCGCCGATGAAGATCTCCGGGATGCCGGCGATGGCGACGATCTCGCCCGGGCCGGCCGACTCGATCGAGACGCGCTCGAGTGCCTCGGTGCCGAGCAGCTCGGTGAGCCTGACGCGCTCGACGGTGCCGTCCTTCTTGCACCAGGCGACCGTCTGGCCCTTGGTCATCGTGCCGTTGAAGATGCGGCACAGCGCCAGGCGGCCGAGGTAGGGCGAGGCGTCGAGGTTGGTGACGTGCGCCTGCAGCGGCGCGCCCTCGGTGTACTGCGGGGCCGGGATCGTGCTCTTGATGATCTCGAACAGCGGCTCGAGGTCGGGGCTGTCGGGGCTGGTGCCGTCCGCCGGACGGGTCAGCGAGGCCTGGCCGGTCTTGGCCTGGCAGTAGATGATCGGGAAGTCGATCTGCTCCTCGGTGGCGTCGAGGTCCATGAACAGCTCGTAGGTCTCGTCGACGACCTCGGCGATGCGGGCGTCCGGACGGTCGACCTTGTTGATGATCAGGATGACCGGCATGTTCTGCGCGAGCGCCTTGCGCAGCACGAAGCGGGTCTGCGGCAGCGGGCCCTCGGAGGCGTCCACGAGCAGGGCGACGCCGTCGACCATCGACAGGCCGCGCTCGACCTCACCGCCGAAGTCGGCGTGACCCGGGGTGTCGATGATGTTGATGAGGATGTCCTTGCGACGGACCGCGGTGTTCTTCGCGAGGATCGTGATGCCCTTCTCGCGCTCGAGGTCCATCGAGTCCATGACGCGGTCCTGGACCGCGCCCTCCTCCTGCTGGTGCTGCGTGTAGGCGCCGGACTGCAGGAGCATGGCGTCGACGAGCGTGGTCTTGCCGTGGTCGACGTGGGCGATGATCGCCACGTTGCGGATGTCGTCACGCGTGGGCACAGCGGTACTCCGATGATCGGCGGGGTGAGGGCCGAACGGCAGCCGGCACCCCCCAGCCTACCGGCGCGCCTGGCGCGCCCCTCCTCCCGTGCGTCCGGGGCAGCACCCCGTTGCGTCCTGCGGTGGGCCCCTTGCGTCCTGCGGTGGGCCTTGCGGCTGCGCGCTCGCGGCGCAGGACGCTACGGGGGCACGGGTCAGAGCAGGGCGCGCAGGGTCTCCACGAGGGGCAGGTCCACCGGGATCCAGGGCACGTCGAGCAGCTCGCCGGCCGCCAGCCAGCGGTGCTCGTCGTGGTCGACGAGCGACGGCTCCCCGGAGACCAGCGTGCAGACGTAGACCCGCAGGACGGCGCTCTCCCCGATCAGCAGGTCGCCCCCGAGCCGGCCGCCGACCGCGACCTCGACGACGAGCTCCTCGCGCAGCTCGCGTCGCAGCGCCTGCTCGTCGCTCTCGCCGTGCTCGACCTTGCCCCCCGGGAACTCCCACAGCCCGGCCAGGTGCGCCGGCTCGGTCCGCCGCGAGGCCAGCACCCGCCCGTCGCGGACCACCGCTGCTCCGACCACCTCGACCCTGGACACGAGCGGGACACTAGGCGGGTGCGCACCCCGCTGACCGCCGACCAGCTCGCCGAGGCGCTGGCCACCCTGCCCGGGTGGTCGGGTGACCTGCGGCGCCTCGAGCGGACGGTGCTGCTCCCGCCCGACCGGGCCGCCGCGCTCCGGGCCCGGGTCGCCGCGGCCGCGGACGAGCTCGACCACCACCCCGTCGTCGAGGACGTCCCGGGCGGGTTGCGGTTCGTGGTGTGGACGCACGTGCGCGACGCCGTCACCGAGCTCGACGTCGCGCTCGCCCGCCGCATCGACGCGCTGCTGCAGTGAGCTCGTAGTGGGCGCCCAGGCCGCCGCGCTGCTGGACGCAGGAGGTCCGGTCGGTGCCGTCCCCCCGCCCGCCGCCGCCGTGGGGTCGCTCCGGCTCGCCCCGCCCGCGCGCTACGAGCTGGACCGGGTCGCGCGCGGGCACGCCGGCGTCGGCCTGGCGCCGAGCGCGTACGACGGGACCCGGCTCCACCGCATCCTGCCCGGCGGCGTGCCGGTCGTCGTCGCGCCCGACCTGACGGTCACCTGGTCGGTGCCGGCCGACCCCGACGAGGTCCGGCGCGCGCTCACCGGCGTCCTCTGCCTCGACGACGACCTGACCGGGCTGCACGACGCCTGCGACCGGGTCCCCTCGCTGTCGTGGGTGCGGCCCGCCGGCGCCGGGCGGGTGCTGCGCGCGCCGTCCGCCTTCGAGGACCTCGCGGGTGTCCTGGCGTCGACGAACACGTCGTACGCCGCGACCCGGCGGATGGTCGGCGCGGTCGTGCGCGGCGCGTTCCCCTCGCCGGACGAGGTGCT
>JAOPVV010000070.1 GCA_025966005.1 Frankiales bacterium | reverse complement strand
GACGGCTACCGCTCGCTCGACGAGGGTCAGCGCGTCGAGTTCGAGATCACGCAGGGCCAGAAGGGCCCGCAGGCCGACGCGGTGCGCCCGATCTAGCTCGCACCCGTCCCGCCGACGGCCCCGGTCCTGCTGGACCGGGGCCGTCGCCGTCTCCGGGACCTGGTGGAGGGGTTCAGTCGAGGCGGACCAGCTCGGTCCGGTACCGCCGGCCGTTCGCCACGTACATCTCGACCGCCGCCTCGAAGGCGCCGTCCGGGACGGCGTCGAGGCGCATCGTCGCCGGGACCCCCATCGCCATCGCGTGCGCAGGCACCTCGGTGCGGTTGCCGACGACGGCGCCGGCCGCGACCAGCGCGCCGCTGCGGACCACGGCGTCGTGCAGCACCACCGATCCGGAGCCGACCAGGCACCGGTCCTCGATCGTGCAGCCCTCGAGGTGGGCAATGTGCCCCACGACGCAGTCCGAGCCGATGGTGGTGGCCTTCTCGGCGGTCGCGTGCACGACGGTGCCGTCCTGGATCGAGGTCCGCTCCCCCACGACAATCGTGCCGTAGTCGCCGCGCAGGACCGCGCCCGGCCAGACGGTGCTCCCGGCGCCGATGCGGACGTCGCCGATGACGGTCGCGTCGGGGTGCACGTAGGCGTCCGGGTCGATCTGGGGCGTGCGGTCACCGAGGGCGTAGACGGCCACGGGCACTCTCCTGCTTCGTCGGGGCCAGGGTCCCCGGCCGAGAGACCCACCCTGCCAGGCGGGTCTGCGGGCCGCCGCCCGCGGGTACGGTCCCGGGCGCGAGCGCAGGAGCGTCCCTGCGCCGCCACGACGACGCACGAGGCGGTCCGCGGATGAGCTTCTGGTGGTGCCTGGCCCACGGGCGGGTCGAGGGCGGCCCCGACGATGCGGGCTGCGCGAACATGGACCGGCTCGGGCCGTACGAGACCCGGGAGCAGGCGGCAGGGGCGCTGGACCGCGCCCGCGCCCGCACCGCGGAGCAGGACGCGCGCGACGAGGCCGAGGACGACTGGGGGACGAAGGGCCGTCAGGCCCCCGAGACCAGGTCCCCCGGGACGTCGGACGGCCGCCCCAGGTAGAAGCCCTGCCCGAAGCGGCAGCCCAGCTGGCGCAGCCGCTCGGCCTGCGACTGGCTCTCGATCCCCTCCGCGACGACGGTGAGCCCGAGCGCCCCGCCCAGCGACAGGACCGCCTCGGCGACCGCGTCGCGGCCCTGCTCGCCGAGCGAGGTGAGGAACGACCGGTCCAGCTTGAGCTCGGTGAACGGCAGCGCGTGCAGCCGGGACAGCGAGCTGAAGCCGGTGCCGAAGTCGTCCAGGCTCAAGCCCACGTCGAGCTCGCGGAGCAGCTGCATCGCCGCCGACGCCTCGTCCGGGTCGGAGGTCAGCGCGCTCTCGACCAGCTCCAGCACCAGCCGGCCTCCGGGCAGCCGGTGGCTGCGCAGCACCTGGTCGACCAGGCCGACGAGCGCGGGCTCGACGAGCTGGCTGGGCGAGAGGTTGACGTGCATGAGCCCGCCGAGGCGTCCGGCGTCCGCAGCGGCGCGGCGCAGGACGTGCCCGGTCACCTGCGGCATGAGGCCCATCTCCTCGGCCAGCGGCAGGAAGACCTCGGGCGCGAGCAGCCCGAGCGCCGGGTGTGCCCACCGCACGAGGGCCTCCCAGCCGTACAGCGCGCCGGTGCCCAGGTCGCGGATCGGCTGGTAGTGCACCCGCAGCTCGTCCTCGTCCAGCGCGGTGCGCAGGTCGGACTCGAGAGTGGTGCGGTCCTGCGCCCGGCGCCGCATCGCGTCGTCGTAGGTCGTCGTCCGGTTCTTGCCCGCGGCCTTGGCGGCGTACAGCGCGGTGTCGCCGTGCCGCAGCAGCGACACCAGGTCGTCGTCCGGCTGGGCGCACACCACGCCGATGCTCGCGCTGACCGAGGTGACGACGTCGCCGGCGCGGACGGGACGGCCGACCCGGTCGAGCAGCCGCCGCGCCAGCTGCTCGCCCGCCTCGAGCCCGCCGTCGTCCACGAGGACGGCGAACTCGTCGCCACCGAGCCGGGCGACGGTGTCCTGCGGCCGCACCGTCCCGGACAGGCGCCGGGCGACGGCCGACAGGACGGCATCGCCCACCAGGTGCCCGTGGACGTCGTTGACGTGCTTGAAGCCGTCAAGGTCGACCAGCAGCAGGGTCGGGCTGGCGCCGGCCCGCACCATGCTCGACAGCGCGTGGTCGACGCGGTCGGCGAACAGCGACCGGTTCGCCAGCCCGGTGAGCGGGTCGTGGAAGGCACGGTGCTGCAGCTGCTCCTGCATGACCCGGACCTCGCTGACGTCGCGCACCAGCACCAGCACCTGGTCGGCCTCGCTGCGGACGACCCGCACCTCGTAGTGCCGGGCCTGGCCGGTGCCGTCGGCGCGGACGGTCAGCTGCTGGACGTGGTGGCCCTCGAGCGCCCGGGCGACGGCGCCCGGCAGCTCGCCGGCGAGCCACGGGAACGCCTCGTAGGCGCTGCGGCCGGTGAGCTCGCGGCTGGTGGTGGCCATCTCGCCCTCGCGCGCAGGGCGCACGGCCAGCAGGGTGCCGTCGGCGGCGAGCCGCAGCGCCAGGTCGGGCAGGGCGTGCAGTTCGGCCGCCAGCCGGCGCTCCTGCTCGGACGCGCGGGCCCGGTCGACGGCCGCCGCCCGCATGCGCTCGACCAGGTCCTCGACGTCGGCCTGCGCCGACCGCTGCGCCTGCAGCAGCAGCAGCAGGTCGGTGACCGGGTCGTGGTCGGCGAAGTCGGCGAGCGTGAGCCCCAGGGCACCGAGGTCGGCCAGGTCGGTCAGCCACGGGCTGCCCAGGAACCACAGCAGCTCGCCGTCGACGACCACCTCCCCGCGCAGGAGCAGGTCCCGCTCGGTGGTGCGGACGGTGAGCAGCATCAGTCCTGTCTCGACCTGCGTCGGCCCGAACAGCAGGACGCCGGGAGGGCTGGTCGTCGTCACCGCACGGTCGACGCGGGCCCCGACGACGGCGTCCGGGCACAGGCGGGAGAGGGACGGCCCCACCTGCACGAAGCGCCCGTGGCGGTCGACGGTGAAGTGGAACGGGAACGCGCGCTGCACCAGGCGTGCCGGCAGGCCGACGCCGCCCGCCGTCACGACGGGACGACCTGCTCCGCAGTCAGCACCTCGTGCGCCGGGACGAAGCGCACCGCGAAGACGGCGGCGCCGTCCCTGCGGCCGTCGTGGGTGACGGCCACCGGGCAGTCGAAGACCTGGCCCAGCTCCTCCACCAGACCGCAGACCATCGGTTCCAGGCCGGTGCGGGTGGAGCGGTAGAGCAGGACCAGCCCGTCCGGCGAGACGTCCACGACCTGGAAGGACGGCGGACGCAGGTGCGGCAGGGCGAGTCCCACGCGCACGTGCAGCCCGTCGAGCCGGCCCAGCGCCGTGACGAGGTCGGGCCCAAGGGCCTGCAGCAGCGGCCCCCAGCCTTCCTGAGCGGTGTACCGGATCCAGTGCCGGCCGAGCCGGTGCAGGACCTCCTCGCGGGAGGCGCCGAGCGCCACGGCGACCGCGGCGACGAGGTCGCCGACGAGCTCCTCCGGGTAGTCACGGGTGCCGACGAAGTGGTCGTCGGAGCCGACCTGCGCGCAGATCGCGGACCACGACTGTTCCCCGGCACCGGCCCGCGCCACATCGGCGAGCGCCTTGACCACCATCCCGTACACGCCACCCCCAGGGTCCGACCTGCAGACGATCGCCGCTGCGGTGCGAGTCAAACACGGCGGACGTCCCGCCAGCCGTGGTCGACCGGGCCGATCCCGGCGCCCAGCGCGAAGCCCGCGGCGATCGCCCCCGTGACGTACTGCTTGGCGGCCGCGACAGCCGACGGCACGTCGTCGCCCAAGGCCAGCCGGCTGGCGATCGCGGACGCCAGCGTGCAGCCGGTGCCGTGCGTGTGCCGGTTGTCGAGCCGCGGCGCGCGCAGCAGGTGCTCGGTGCTGCCGTCGGTCAGCAGGTCGACGGCCTCGCCCTGCAGGTGGCCGCCCTTGACCAGGACCCAGCGCGGACCGAGCGCGAGGACGGCCTCGGCTCCGCGCCGCAGGTCGCGCTCGGTCTCGACGCGGACGCCGGTCAGCTGCTCCACCTCGGGCAGGTTGGGCGTCGCGACCGTCGCGAGCGGCAGCAGCCCGGTGCGCACGACCTCGACGGCGTCGGCCCGCAGCAGCGGGTCGCCGTGCTTGCTGACGCCGACCGGGTCGACCACGATCGGCGCCTCGACCCCGCGCAGCCGGCCGGCGACCGCGCTGACGAGCTCCGGGCAGGAGAGCATGCCGGTCTTCACCGCGTCGACGCCGATGTCGCCCAGCACGCTGTCGAGCTGGGCCAGCACCGCCTCGACGGGCAGGTCCCACGCGCCCTGGACGCCGACGCTGTTCTGCGCCGTGACCGCGACGACAACGCTCATGCCGTGCACCCCGTGGGCCAGCATCGTCTTGAGGTCCGCCTGGATGCCGGCGCCGCCGCCGGAGTCCGAGCCCGCGACGGTGAGGACCCGCTTCACGCGATCACGTGAAGTGCTCGAAGCCCTGAGCGGTCGGCTTCCAGCCGATGACCCGCACGCCGGTGCCGGCCCGGACCAGGCCGATCCGCAGCACGCCGTCGGGCAGCACGACGCCGGGCGGCACGGTGGCGACCAGGGCGTGGTCCTCGCCGCCCGTCATGACGTAGTCGAGCGGGTGCCCCCCGATGACGCGGACGGCCTTGCCCAGCAGGGCGTCCCGCTCGAAGCGGCGGCTCTCGACGTCGACGTGGACCCCGCTGGCCCGGGCGAGGTGACCGAGGTCGGCCAGTAGGCCGTCGCTGACGTCGCACATCGCGGTGGCGCCGAGGTCGGCCAGCAGCGGGCCCATCTCGTAGGGGGGCGTGGGGCGCAGGTGGGCCTCGACCAGCGCCTCGATCGGCAGCCCGCCGTGCTCGAGCATGCGCAGGCCCGCCGCCGACCAGCCGAGCCGTCCGGCGACGACGACCCGGTCGCCGGGCTGCGCGCCGGCGCGCGTGACGGGGGCGCGGCCACCCAGGTCGCCGAGGGCCGTGACGCTGACGACGATGCGCTCGCTGGTGACCATGTCGCCGCCCACGACGACCGCGCCGACGCGGGCGGCCTCGTCGCGCAGGCCGTCGGCCAGGTCGGTGGCCCAGGAGACCGGCAGGTCGGGCGGCGCGGCCAGGCCGACGAGCAGCGCGGTGCCCGTGGCGCCCATCGCGGCGACGTCGGCGAGGTTCGCGGCGGCGGCCTTGCGACCGACGTCGTAGCCGGTCGACCAGTCGAGCCGGAAGTGCACGTCCTCGACCAGGACGTCGGTCGTGACGACCACCCGGCCGTCCGGGACGAGCACCACGGCGGCGTCGTCACCCGGTCCGAGGAGCACGGACGGCGAGGTCCCGAGCCGCTCCACCACCCGGTCGATGAGCCCGAACTCGCCCACGTCTCTTGCTGTAGCGTCCGGCACCTCGCAAGTCTCCCAGAAGGGTTCCACCACGTGGCGGTCCAGGCCTACATCCTCATCCAGACCGAGGTCGGCAAGGCGGCTGCCGTCGCCACCGCGATCGCCGCGCTCGACGGGGTCGCGCAGGCCGAGGACGTCACCGGTCCGTACGACGTGATCGTCCGCGCCGAGGCGAAGTCGGTCGACGAGCTGGGCAAGCTCGTCGTCGCCCGCATCCAGGGCGTCGACGGCATCACCCGCACCCTGACTTGCCCGGTCGTCCACCTCTGAGGCTGGTCCCGGCTCCGGGTCTGGTCCTCGCCGGCGCCCTGCTGCTCGGGGCCGCTGGCTGCACGTCGTCGCCCGAGCCCGCACCGCGCCCGACCGGTCCCGTGTCGGCACCGACCCCGGTCTTGCGGGTCGACCCCGCGGTGACGGCGGCCTGCGCGCGGCTGCTCGACGCGCTGCCCGACGAGCTGGACCCGGGTGTCGAGCGCCGTGAGGTCGTGGGCGGCGAGGACCGCTTCGCCGCCTGGGGCGACCCGGTCGTGCTGCTCGAGTGCGGCTCGGCCGTCGGTGACCCCGCCGAGCAGCCGGCGGGCGTGAACGGCGTGACGTGGAGCGTGCGCGACATCGGCGCCGGCTTCCGCTGGACCACGACCGAGCTCGGCGTGAACGTCGCCGTCGACGTGCCGGACGCCTACAACGGCGCCGAGCTGGTCAACCCGCTGGCCGCGCCCATCACGGCAACCCTGCCGACGTCGCCCTCCCCCGCTCCCGGGAGCTGAGCGGCCGGTCCGTCAGCGCAGGCCGGTGCCGCGGCGCAGGGCCGCCTGGACCAGCCGGTCGACCAGCGCCGGGTAGTCGACACCGGACGCGGCCCACATCCGCGGGAACATCGACGAGGGCGTGAAGCCCGGCATCGTGTTGACCTCGTTGACCGTCAGCCCGCCGTCCGGACCGACGAAGAAGTCGACCCTCGCGAGCCCCTCGCAGTCGAGCGCGGCGTACGCCTGACGGGCCATCTCCTGCAGCCGGGCGGTGACGTCCGCGGACAGGTCGGCCGGGCAGTCGAGCTCGGTGGCGTCGTCGAGGTACTTGGCCTCGAAGTCGTAGAAGTCGTGGTCGCCGACCAGCCGCACCTCGGCCGGGACGCTGGCCTGCGGCTGCCCGGTGGCGTCCTCGAGGATCCCGCACTCGACCTCGCGACCGACGACGGCGGCCTCGACCAGCACCTTCGGGTCGCAGCGCAGCGCGTCCGCGACGGCGGCCGGCAGGTCGGCGAGGTCGGTGACCCGGCTGATGCCGATGCTCGAGCCGCCACGGGCGGGCTTGACGAAGACGGGCAGCCCGAGGGCCCGGACCTGCTCGGTGACACCCGCTGGGTCGCTCGCCCAGCGGGCGGCCCGGACCGTGACGGCGGCGGTCACGGGGATGCCCGCGGCGGCCAGCAGCACCCGCGCCACCGACTTGTCCATGGCGGCGGCGCTGGCGAGCACGCCCGACCCGACGTAGGGCACGTCGGCCAGCTCGAGCAGCCCCTGCAGGGTGCCGTCCTCGCCGTACGGGCCGTGCAGGACGGGGAACACGACGTCGACCGCGCCGAGCAGCGCCGTGTCCCTGTTCAGCGCCGCGCCGTCCTCGAGCGGGACCAGGCCGCCTGCGGTCGGATCACCGGGCAGCGCCACGGCCTGGCCGTCCTTGACGCCCGGCAGCTCGCGCCCCGAGCGGGTCAGCAACGACGGGTCGTCGGGGGCCAGCACCCAGCGGCCCTCGGGGGTGATGCCGACGGCGACCACGTCGTAGCGGTCGCGGTCGACCGCGGCCAGGATGCTCCCGGCGCTGACGCACGAGATGGCGTGCTCGGTGCTGCGGCCACCGAAGACGACGGCCAGGCGGGTCCTGGTCACGGGCATCCTGGTCACGGGCGGAACCTACCGCTCAGGACCGCGAGACCTGCTGCTCCGGCGCGCCGTCGACGCCTGCCGCGGTCGCACGGCGGCCCTGGGCCACCCGCTCTGCCAGCTCGCGCAGCGGCGGCTCGTACGCCTCACCGAAGGTGGGGAAGGCGTGGACGACGTCGGTCAGGACGGACAGGGGCACCCGGGCGCGGATCGCGAGGGTCGCCTCGGACAGCCACTCGTCGGCGTGCGGCCCGATCGCGGACGCGCCGATCAGGACGCCCCCCGCCCGGTCGGCGGTGAGCACGAGGCGGCCGCCGCGGCCGCCCTCGGTGCTCGTGCGGGCCACCTCGCCGAGGTCCATGACCGCGGTGACGGCGTCGATCCCCTGCTCCCGCGCCTGCTGCTCGGCCATGCCGACGCTCGCGACCGCAGGGTCGGTGTAGACGGCCCGCGGGACCGCCCGCAGGTCGGCGACCCGGTCGCGGCCGAGCAGGTTGTCGGTGACGACGCGGGCCTGGTAGTTCGCGGTGTGCGTGTACGGCGCGGCGCCGGTGACGTCGCCGGCGGCCCAGACGTGCTGCTGGCCGACGACGCGGCAGTGGTCGTCGACCTCGACGGCGCCGCTGTCGGCGGGCTCCACGCCCAGGACCTCCAGGCCCAGCCCCTCGCTCGTCGGGGTGCGGCCCACGGCGGCCAGGACCCGCTCGGCCACGACCGAGCTGCCGTCCGACAGGTGGACCCTGGCCAGGCCCTCGGCGGTGAGCTCGGCCCGCTGCACCTCGACGCCGAGCCGGACGTCGACGCCGTCGTCGCGCAGCACCTGCGCGAGCAGCGCGGCGATGCTCGGCTCCTCCTTGCCGGCGACCTGCGGGCCGGACTCGACCAGCGTGGTCGTCACCCCGAACCGCGCGTGGACCTGCGACAGCTCGCAGCCCACCGCGCCGCCGCCCATCACCAGCAGGGAGGCGGGGCGCTCCTGGGCCGACAGCGCCTCGTCGCTCGTCCAGGTCGGCACCTCGTCCAGACCCTCGATCGTCGGGCGGACGGCCTGCGAGCCGGTCGCGAGGACGAGGTCGGCGTACCCCAGCTCGCGGCCGTCGACGTCGACGACGCCCTCGCGGACCACCCGCCCACGGCCGCGCACCAGCACGACGCCGGCCTGCTCGGCCGCGCCGGCGGCGCCGGAGTCGTCGCGGTGCTCGGCGATCTCGTCACGCCGCGCGACCGCGGCCCGGAAGCCGGCGTCGTGCTCGTCCAGCGTCGGCCGCTCCGACGACGCCCCGAGGGCCTGCAGGCGGCGGGCCTCGACCCGGGCCTGGGCGCTGCGCAGCATCGACTTGCTCGGCATGCAGGCGACGTAGGGGCACTCACCACCGACCCGCAGCGCCTCCACGAGCGCGACCCGGCGGCCCTTGCGGGCCACCGCGGTGCTGACGGACTCGCCGGCCGAGCCGGCACCGAGGACCACGACGTCGAAGGACTCCATGATCGTCCCCTGCTCCGGACGGCCCGGGGCTACACCTGGCGGCCGGTAGGGCTCACTCGGACTTGGCCTCGCGGCTCATCAGGCTGCGGACCATCGCCGCCGGGGTCATGCCCTCGTGCACGACCTTGACGACGTGCTCGGTGATCGGCATGTCGACGTCGTGCTTGCGGGCCAGGTCCAGGATCGAGCGGCAGGACTTCACGCCCTCGGCGGTCTGCTGCTTCTGCGCCAGGATCGACTCGAGGGTTTCGCCCCGGCCCAGCCGCTCTCCGAAGGTCCGGTTGCGCGACAGCGGCGAGGTGCAGGTGGCGACCAGGTCGCCGAGGCCGGCCAGGCCGGAGAACGTCATCGGGTCGGCGCCGAGAGCTGCTCCCAGGCGGGCGGTCTCGGCCAGGCCGCGGGTGATGAGCGAGGCCTTGGTGTTGTCGCCGAAGCCCATGCCCTCGGCCATGCCGGTGGCCAGGGCGATGACGTTCTTCACCGCCCCGCCGAGCTCGCAGCCGACGACGTCGGTGTTCGTGTACGGGCGGAAGTACCGGGTCATGCAGGCCGCCTGCACGAGCTCGGCGTTCCCCGGGTCCGTGCACGCTGCGACGGTGGCGGCCGGCTGCCCGAGCGCGATCTCCTTCGCCAGGTTCGGCCCGGTCAGCACGACCACGCGGTCGGTCGGCACGTCGGCGACCTCGCAGACCACCTCGCTCATCCGCTTGGTCGTCCCGAGCTCGACGCCCTTCATGAGGCTGATCAGGACGGCACGGGGGGCGATCGCCGACACGACCGCGCCGAGGTTCTCGCGCAGGCTCTGCGAGGGCACGGCGAGCACGACCAGGTCGGCACCGTCGACGGCGGCCAGCGGGTCGTCGGTGGCACTGAGGTTCATCGGCAGCCCGATGCCGGGCAGGTAGTCCGGGTTCTCGTGGAGCCTGCGCACCGCCTCCGCCAGCTCGGGCCGACGGGCCCACAGCACGACGTCGGTCCCCGCGTCGGCCAGGACCTTGCCGAACGCCGTCCCCCACGACCCCGACCCCAGCACCGCAGCACGCGTCACGCCGACCTCCGTCCGTCCCCGTCCCCGGAGCGCGCGCTCCGGGGGTCGTACCGCTGTGCGGGAGCGGGCTCGCCGCGCAGCACCTCGAGCTCTCGGACGATCGCGTCCATGACGGCGTCGGTCGCCCCGCCGAGCACCTCGGCGGTCAGCTCCTGCCCGGTCCACGGCGACAGGTCGACCGGCGGGCCGATCCGGAAGCGCATCGTGTGCCGCGGCAGCAGCTGCAGCCCCTTGCTGCGGTAGCTGTCGTGCACCTCCTGCGCCCCCCACTGCGCGACCGGGACGACCGGGACGCCCGAGAGCAGCGCCAGCCGGGCCACGCCGGTGCGAGCCCGCATCGGCCACTTGCCGGGGTCGCGGGTGACCGTGCCCTCGGGGTAGATGACGACGGTCTCGCCCCGTGCCAGCGCCGCCACCGCGGCCGCCAGCGCCCTGGACGCGTCCGGGGTCCGCCGGTCCACCGGGATCTGGTCGGCGCCGCGCATGATCCGGGCGACGAGCCCGCCCCCGCCGAACATCTCGCTCTTCGCGAGGAACCGCGGCGCCCGCGCCATCGGGTAGAGCACCAGGTCGGCGAGCACGACCGGGTCGACGAAGGAGATGTGGTTCGCGGCCAGGATGACCCCGCCCGCGGGGACGTGCTCGAGGCCGGTCACCCGTCGCCGGGTGAGCAGCACGGTGGGGGGCTTGAGCAGCACGATCGCCAGGCAGTACCAGGGGCCCAGCCGACCTCGTTCCATGCTGCACCTCCGCGTCCGCCGTCAGGCCTGCGAGACTCCCACGTCGTGCCCCCGTCCCGTACGACCGTCGCCTGGGGCGTCGTCGTCCCGGTCAAGCGGCTGGCCGTCGCCAAGAGCCGCCTCGCGTCGTACGGCGGGCCGGTGCGCGAGCAGCTGGCCCTCGCGTTCGCCCAGGACGTCGTCGCGGCGTGCCTGGCCTGCCCGCTGGTCGCGCGGGTCCTGGTGGTCACGGACGACCCGCTCGCCGCGGCGGAGCTCGCCGCGCTCGGCGCACGCACCGCACCCGACGACCCGGACGCCGGGCTCAACCCGGCGCTGGCCCACG
>JAOPVV010000054.1 GCA_025966005.1 Frankiales bacterium | reverse complement strand
GGGCAGGGCGGTCGCGGCAGCGGCCAGCCGGGCGGACCGCTGGGCCCGCAGCGCCGGCGGGGTCGACAGCGCCTCGTGCAGCGCCGCGGCGGTCTGCCCGACGTCGAACGGGTTGACCAGGTGGGCGTCGGCGCCGAGCTCGTCGGCCGCGCCGGCCTGCCGCGACAGCACTAGCGACACCCCTCGCTCGGAGAGCACCGGGCCCTCCTTGGCGACCAGGTTCATCCCGTCGCGCAGCGGGTTGACCAGCAGCACGTCGGCCAGCGAGTAGGCCGCGAGCGAGCGCGGGTAGTCGTCGCGCACCTCCAGGCGCACCGGCACCCAGCCGTCGACCGCGTACTGCTCGTTGACCTCCCGGGCCACCCGCTGCACCGCGCCGGTGTACTCGCGGTAGGCGGGCAGGTCGTGCCGCGACGGGTAGGCGAACGCCAGGTGGACCACCCGCTGGTGCCACTCGGGGCGGGTGCGGAGCAGCTCGCGGTAGGCCTCGAGGCCGCGCACGATGTTCTTCGACAGCTCGGTGCGGTCGATGCGCAGGACGAGCTGGCAGTCCCCGACCATCTCGCGCAGCGCCGGCAGGCGCCCCTGCACGTCGGGCTCGGCGGCCCGCCCCCGCAGCTCGGCGGCGTCGATGCCGAGCGGGTGCACCGACACCCGCGTCGTGCGCCCGGCGTGGGTGACGGCGTCGGCCGTGACGGTCGCGCCGAGCACCTGCGCGCAGCAGCGGACGAACGCGTCGGCCCACCGGGCCGAGTGGAAGCCGACCGCGTCGGCCCCGAGCATCCCGAGCAGCACCTCGCGCCCGACGTCGTCCGGCAACAGGCTGAAGTACTCCGGCGGCGCCCACGGCGTGTGGCTGAAGTGCCCGATCCGCAGGTCGGGACGGCGCTCCCGCAGCTGCCGCGGTGTCAGCGCGAGGTGGTAGTCCTGCACCAGGACGGTCGCGCCGATCGCGGCCTGCTCGGCCAGCGCGGCGGCGAAGGCGTCCCCGTACTCGCGGTAGGCCTCCCACTCACGGGCGCTGCGGGCGTCGAACAGCGGGGCCGTCGCGGTGTCGAACAGCAGGTGCGCGACGAACCACAGGGTCGCGTTCGCGACGCCGTTGTAGGCACGGTCGAAGGTCACCGGGTCGATGTCGAGCATGACGACGCCCGGCGCGACGACCCCGCCCGCGGCGGCGCGCGCTGCCCGGCTGTCCGCCTCGGTCAGCGCGGCGCAGACCCAGACCGCGTCGCCCGCGGCGGTCGCGCCGCTCACCGCTGACACGAGGCCGCCGCCGCCGCGCACCGGCACGAGCTGGCCCTGGGCGTCCTCGACCCACGACACCGGGCCGCGGTTCGAGGCGAGCAGCAGCGGCGCGGGCACCGCACCACGCTAGGCCCCGGGTGCCGGAGGCGGTGGGCGTCACCCGAGGTGGGGACGCCGGTCCTGCCCGGCCCCCCGTACACTCGGCTCCACAACTGCACAGCACCGCTCATCCCGAGGGGCACCAGGGACACGGCCCGACGACGCCCCGGCAACCAGCGCGACTGCGCCAGGTGCCACTTCCGTCCCATGCCGACGTTCCGGCCTGGGGAAGATGAGGAGAACCCCGCATGACCGTCCTGGACGTCCCTGCCGCCTTCGCCGACTCCCCGGCCCGCGCCCTCGTCTGTCGGGAGTGCGGCCACGAGGTCCCGCTCTCGCCGGTGCACGTCTGCGACCAGTGCTTCGCGCCCCTCGAGGTCGGCTACGACCTGGAGAAGTTGCAGCGGGTGACCCGGGCGTCGATCGAGGCGGGTCCGCACGACATGTGGCGCTACGCCGGCCTGCTGCCCGCCGGGCAGGACCTCGCCACCCGCGTCTCCCTCGGCGCCGGCATGACGCCGCTGCGCGAGGCCAGGAACCTCGCGGCGGCGCTCGGCATGCGCAAGTTGTACGTCAAGGACGACAGCGCCAACCCCACCCACTCGTTCAAGGACCGCGTCGTGTCGGTCGCGCTGTCGGCGGCCAAGGCGTTCGGCTACACGACCGTCTCCTGCGCCAGCACCGGCAACCTGGCCAACTCCGTCGCGGCGCACGCCACCCAGGCGGGCCTGCGGGCGGTCGTGTTCATCCCGGACGACCTCGAGCAGGGCAAGGTCGTCCAGACCGCCGTCTACGAGCAGACCCTCGTGGCCGTCCAGGGCACCTACGACGACGTCAACCGGCTCTGCAGCGAGATCGCGGAGAACGAGGAGTGGGCGTTCGTCAACGTCAACGTCCGCCCGTACTACGCCGAGGGCAGCAAGACGCTGGGCTACGAGGTCGCCGAGCAGCTCGGCTGGCGCATCCCGCAGCAGGTCGTCATCCCGATGGCGTCGGGCTCGCTGCTCACCTAGGTCGACAAGGCCTTCGGCGAGCTCGTGAAGCTCGGGCTGGTCGACGAGGCGACGTGGAAGGTCTACGGCGCGCAGGCCACCGGCTGCTCGCCGATCGCCACGGCGTACGAGAACGGCTGGGACACCGTCAAGCCCGTGAAGCCGCAGACCATCGCCCGGTCGCTCGCGATCGGGAACCCGGCCGATGGCCCCTACGCGCTCGACGCCGTCCGCCGCACCGGCGGGGCGATGGGCCACGTGTCCGACGAGCAGGTCGTCGAGGGCATCCGGCTGCTGGCCCGCACCGAGGGCCTGTTCGCCGAGACCGCCGGCGGCGTCACGGTCGCCACGCTCAAGCAGCTGCTCGAGCGCGGTCAGATCGACCCCGAGGCCGAGACGGTGCTCTACAACACCGGTGACGGCCTGAAGACCCTCGACGCCGTGGCGGGCGTCGTCGGCCCGAGCGCGACGATCACCCCGTCCTACGGCGCCTTCATGAAGACCGGCCTCGCCTGATACTGCAGCGGGTCAGACCAGGGTCCGGAACGTCGCGGCGCCGGTCCGGATCTCGTTGCGCAGGACGTCGAGGTCGTGGAACACCGGCGGGCCGTCGCACACGGACTGCATGTACGCGGCGAACTCCTGCGTCGCCGGGTCCTGGGAGTTGCGCATCGCCTCCTCGTACAAGGAGAACTCGACGATGGTGAGGTAGCGGCCGGGCTGGCCCCGCTCGGCGCAGACGGTGACGCGGTTCGGTCCCATCTGCGGGTGCTTGTCGCGCCACCCGACCATGAACGCGTCGATCTCGTCCATCCGCGACGTCTGGTACTCGATCACCTGTACGAAGCCCGTCATGACGGTCCCCTCGTCCGGCGGTCCGCCGCCCCTCGGCGGTACCCGTCCGAGAACGCTGGTCCTGCTCCTGCAGCCCGTCAAGACCGGACGTCGTAGCGTGACGCCGTGCTCCGCGCCCGGTCCGTCGCCGCGGCCGCCGCGCTGGCCGTCGCCGGCGTCGTC
>JAOPVV010000376.1 GCA_025966005.1 Frankiales bacterium | reverse complement strand
GCTCGCCGAGCCGGCAGCCACACGGCCCCCCACCCGCCATCCCGGCCAGTGCGCAGCGCCGGGGCTCGGGGGTGTCGAACGGGTTGGCGCTGTCGTCCAGGGCGAGCTGGTCGCGACCGAGCAGCAGGTCGACCGCCGCGTCCAACCGCCGCTTGCCGGCCGACCGGGTGTCAGCAGCTCCCCACGGGCGGGACCGCTCCCGAATCCGGGACAGGACCGCCTGGGCGTTCGGACCGGTGAGGCCGTTCAGGAACAGGTCCGCCAGCCCGTCGTCACGCCGCCGGTAGTCGACCGACCCACCCGCCACCACCGCCCGCCGCCGGGTGATCGCGCCGGCCGGGTCGGCCGCGATCACCCAACCCGCGAGCAGCTCCCAAAGCCGGGCCGGCGTCAGCACCGCCCCGGCATCGAACGCCGACAGCAACCGGGCCGTGAGCGTGTCCCACACCAGCAGCCGCACCCGGTCCGGCAGCGGCGTCAGCGTCCGAGCGACGACGGCGCACTGCTCGACCGTCAGCAGCCCGCACTCGACCGCCTCCAGACCGCCGGGCAGACCGGCGAGCAGCTCGGCCTGGCACAGCAGCAGCTGCGCGGCCTGCTCGGAGGTCTGCTCCACCAGCGCCAGCTGCGAGCTCGTCCCGAGCCCGCCGCCCGCCGCGGACAGCACCGCGTGCAGCCGCAACGCGGCCCGCAGCCGACGCCCGTGCGCCGCACACCGGTCCAGCGCCAACCGCTCGATCAGGCCCTCGGCGTCGGCCATCGCCCCGACATCCAACATCGAGGAGAGCACCGCCTGACCGACCGCCATGACGACCATCCTCGCCGAGGGGTCTGACAGAAAAAGAGGCGATCCGGCTGCTGCGCAGGCGCTTTCGTGAGAATCACGGGCCGAGCCTCCCGACCGGGTAGCCCGGTCACCAACGCAGCCGTGCAGGGAGCAGCGTCCCGGGGCCAGCGCCAGCCCCGCCCGACGGCGCGCGCCACGACGTAGCGCCGCCTCAGCGAGCGCCTGCCGGACGTGCAGGGGACACCGGTGCGAGATCACCCGGAGGCGCCACCGGCTAGCGTGGAGGGGACATGACCGAGCCCTCTGCCCGTCCTCGCACCACGACCCGTCGCCCTCCGGCCCGCCGCGCTCCCGCTGGGAGCAAGGCCGCTGCCGTCGAGAAGCCGACGCCCACCGGGGTCTTCCGCCCGCACGTGCGCGGCTTCGGCTTCGTCGACCTCGACGAGGCCGTCACCGCCCCTGACGGCACCACCGTCACGTCGTGCTTCGTCCCGCCGCCCCTCACCAAGGGCCTGCTCGCCGACGACCGGGTCGACGTCACCTACGCCGTCGACCCCGACGGTCGCGGCACCGCTTCGGCGATCGCCCTCCGGGAGCGCGTCCGCACCGAGGTGTTCGGCGTCGTCGAGGACGGCCTGCTGCTGCGCATCGACCCGCACCTCGGCTCCGGGAAGTGGACCCTCGAGGGACGCGTCGAGGACCTCCCGACCGGGACCGCGGTGCTCGCCGACATCACCGGCCCGTCGACCGCCGACCCGTCGGACGAGTGGGAGGACCCGACCTCCGCCGACGCGCTGCTCGAGCGGGTCCGCGTCCGGCACCGGCTGCCGCTGGACTACCCGGAGCCGGTCCTGGCCGAGGTCGAAGCCTTCACGCCCTCCAAGGGCAGGACGGTCCGCCGCGACCTGCGCAGCCTCACGACCTTCACCATCGACAGCCCCAGCTCGCGCGACCTCGACGACGCGCTGTCGGTCTACCCGGCCGACTCCGACGGCGGCATCCGCGTCTGCGTGCACATCGCCGACGTCGCCGCGCACGTCCGCCCCGGCACCGCGCTGGACGACGAGGCCAAGCGCGCCGCGACCAGCGTCTACCTGCCGGGCTGGACCCGTCCGATGCTCCCGCCGAAGCTCAGCGAGGACGCTCTCAGCCTCGTGCCGGACGCCGACCGCGACGCGCTGACGGTCGAGATGCGCGTCGGCACGGACGGTTCCGTGACGGCCGCCGACGTCTACGCCTCGCGCATCCGCTCCGACACCCGCCTGTCGTACGAGGACGCCGCGGCGGCTCTGGCCGGCGGCTCCCCCGAGGGCGTGTCCGACGAGGTGCTCGACTCCCTGCGCTGGCTGCGGACCGCCGGCGCCCGGCTCGGCGTCCAGCGGCTGCGCCGTGGCGGCGTCGAGGCGCGTCGCGTCGAGCCCGACCTCACCGTCGAGGTCGTCGAGGGCGAGGCCTCCACGGTGGCGGCCAAGCCGTCCAACCCCGCGAACCTGCTCATCGAGCGGCTGATGGTGGCGGCCAACGAGTCGGTCGCCGGCTGGCTGGTCGACCGTGGGCTGCCCGGCGTGTTCCGCGTCCACCCCGCCCCGGGACCCGAGGCCGCCCCGGCGCTCGAGGCGTTCTGCGCGGCCTCCGGCTACCACCCCGGCTTCGGCCGCGACCTCACCCCGCTCGACCTCGCCGCCCTGTCGGCGCAGCTCGACGCCGCTGCCGACGACACCGCCAGCGCCGTCTGGGACGTCCTGCTCGGCTTCCTCGGACGGGCCTCCTACACCCCTGTCGCCGGCTCCCACTTCGGGCTGGCCAGCGCGGGCTACCTGCACTTCACCAGTCCCATCCGCCGCTACGCCGACCTCGTCGTGCACCGGGTCATCCATGCCTTCCTCGCCGGCGGCCGCGACGCGTCCGACTACCCGACGACCGACGCGCTGCTCGCGCTGTGCGCGCACATCAACACCGCAGCCCGGACGGCGTCGCAGGCCGAGAACCAGATGCGCAAGTCGCTGTGGCTGGCCGAGCTGGCCACCGCGGACGCCGACACCGCCTACCCGGCGCGGGTCACCGGCGTCGGCGCGAAGGGCGTGTTCGTCACCCTCGACCGCTCCCGCGTCAGCGGCATGGTCTCGGTGCGCGAGCTGTCCGGACGCGGGTGGGCCGTCACCGCCGACGGTCTCGCGCTCGCCGACTCCGCCGGGCACCGGCTCGGCTACGGCGACGTCGTGACGGTCCGCATCACCTCCGCCGACGTCGAGTCGGGCCAGCTCGAGCTGGCCCTCGACGGACCGCGCCCGGCGAAGGAGTCCCGTCCGCGGAGCTCCTCGTCGCGGCCGCGGCGGCGCGCCCCGGCGCGGCCCTCGGCCTGACGGACGTGCTCGAGGGCCTGCTGCTGGTCGGTCTGCTCGTCAGCGGGATGCTCGCCGTCGGCACCGCGTCCGACCCGGCCGACGTCCGCGCCCGCCTCGCCCGTCCACGCTCGCTGCTCGTGGCCGTGGCGCTCAACGCGCTGCTGGTCCCGGCGCTGGCGCTGGTCGCCCTCCGGCTCGTCGACGCCGAGCCCGGCCTGGCGCTGGGGGTCCTGCTGTGCGCCGCCGCTCCAGGTGGCGGCACCGGCGCGCTGCTCGCCCACCACGCGCGCGGCGACGCGTCCTTCGCGGTGGTCCTGCAGGCGGTGCTCGCCGTCGTGGCGCTGGCCACCGCACCGCTGTGGGTCGGCCTCGCCGGCGACACCGTCGGGCTGCCGGTGCGCGACGCCGTCGTGGTGCTGGTGCCGGCACTGCTGCTGTTCCAGGTGCTGCCGGTCGTCGTCGGGTCCACGCTGCGCGTGCGCCGGCCCGGTGTCGCCGACACCGTCGGCAGCGGGAGCCGCCGCGTCGCCGACCTGCTGCTGCTGGCCGTCGTCGTGCTGCTGACCGTGCGCAACCTCGACGTGCTGGGAGACACCCCCGCGTCCTCCTTCGCCCTGATCGCCGGCGTCGTCGGCCTCACCCTGCTGGCCGGTTCGGCCTCCGGAGAGCACGGACGGGCCGGCTCGCGTGCGGTCCTCATGACCACCGGCGTGCGCAACCTGTCGCTGGCACTGCTGCTGGCCGCGGGCACCGACGACGGCGCCACGGCGACGGTCCTGACCTACGGCCTGCTCATGTACGTCGCCGTGGTCGCGCTGGCCGTCGTCCTGCGGATCAGGGACGGACGCGAGTCCTGCACGACACCTGCCTGAACGACGCTGCTCTCGCGAGAGTTGCGACCGGGATGCGCCACGGGCACCGGCGGTCCTGCCTGCTGGCGGGCAGTGCCGGTCGGTGCCGGCCGGTGAGGGTCGGGCGCGCAGCTCGAGGGTGCAGCACTTGATCCCTCCGCCGGCCTCGAGCAGCTCGGACAGGTCGACCGCCACCGGCGCGTAGCCGGCTTCGACGAGCCGGTCGGTGAGCTCCACGGCCTCCGGGCAGATCAGCACGTGCCGGCCGTCGGAGACCAGGTTGAGCCCGAGCACCCGCGCGTCGCGCTCGCTCGTCGGCGTCCGGGAACCGCTCGCGCAGCACCTCGCGGCGCTGACCGCCCCCGGGTAGTAAGCGATGTCGGCGTCACCGAGGGCCGCGAGGCAGGTGTCCAGGTGGTAGTAGCGCGGGTCGACCAGGTCGAGCGAGACGACCTCGACCCCGAGGACCGCAGCCGCCTCGGCGTGCGCGCCGGGGTCGGTGCGGTACCCGGTGCCCGCCGGCACGAGGTCGCCGACGACCACGAAGTCGCCCTCCCCCTCGTTGACGTGCACCGGCTCGGCGACGTCGAAGCCGGCGGCGCGCAGCCACGCCGCGTGGGCCGGCGCCTCGGCGGTCCGCTGCGGAAGGTGAACCGGGCTCCGAGCGCCCGGCCCCCGTGCACGCCCGCATCGTTCGCGGCGAAGACCATGTCGGGCAGGCCGACGACGCCCGGCAGCACGTCGACCCGGTGGCCCAGCGCCTCGTAGACCCGCGTCAGCGCGTCCCACTGGCGCAGTGCCAGCGCCCGGTCGACCGGCCGCGCCGGGTCCATCCACGGGTTGATCGCGTACGTGACGTCGAAGTGCTCCGGCCGGCACATGAGGAAGTGCCGCGGGCGGGCGACGCGCTCCCGCGGCGGCGCGACGTCGAGCAGGGTCATGGCGGGCTCCGGAGGACGGGGACAGGGACGCACCGCCCCCCGCCCGACGCTAGGCAGCCCGGGAGCGGCTGACAACGGCGCGACGTTGCGCACCGACCCGCATGTCCTTGCGCGTGCGGGCCCCGTCCCGGCGATCCGTTGCGCGACTTACCCGTTCAGCCGGTACAGCGCGGTGTGCGCCACCTCCAGCACGGGCACGCCGTCGCACAGCACCAGCGCGTCGTAGCGGACCTCGTCGTGCGCCCCGCGGCGGCGCGCCGCGGTGACGACGCTGCGCAGCGAGGCGACCTCGGGCAGCCGCGGCGGGGCCAGGAAGCGGCAGGCGCTGGCGGTGTGGATCCACGGGCCCAGCTCGACGTTGGTCATCAGCGCCAGGTTCACCAGGCGCAGCAGCAGCCCGGGGTGCAGCAGCGACCGCTCGCGGTAGACGGGCAGCGGCTCGGCCACGTCGGCCAGGTACTGCTCCGCGGCCCCCCCGGTCGCCCGGGACCGCGACGGTGCCGAACGGTCCCGGCACCGGGTCGGCGGCCGGCACGTCCGGCAGCGGTCGCACGGGATAGCGGGCCAGGTCGACCGGAGCCGGCGGCTGCGGTGCGGGCGCCGTCCCGACCGCCCGGACCACGCCGTCGGGACCGGTGACGGCCAGCGAGCAGCCCTGCTCCGCCGGGGCCGCAGTGACCTCGACCCGCTCGCCGTCGTAGACCGGACGGCGGAAGCGGACGTCGACGCGGCCCCCCTCGAAGAACGCGGCGCCCCAGGCCGCGACCAGGGGCGACGTCAGCTGGGCGAACACCTCGACCCCCGGGACGAGCGCACCGGTGAAGCCGAACCGGCGGGCCACGTCGTCGTCGTGGATCCGGTTGTCGGCGTGCGGGTCGAGGTCGCGGGCAACCACGGAGTACGGCTGCGGGGAGGGCACGTGCGCATCCTGCGGGACGCCGCGGGCCCGACCGGCGTGCTGCCGGTCGGGCCCTGAGGAGGAGTC
>JAOPVV010000017.1 GCA_025966005.1 Frankiales bacterium | reverse complement strand
CGCCTCGCGGCCCCTCTCGGTGAGCAGCTTGCTGTCCCGCAGCCCCGGCACCTCACCGCGGCGGCCCGGCGGCAGCACGACGGCGGCCACGACCAGCGGTCCCGCGCAGGGCCCCCGGCCGGCCTCGTCGGTGCCCGCGACGTGCGGGAAGCCGCTGCGCTGCAGCACCCGCTCGAGCGCCCACAGGCCGTTCTCGGACCGCACGACCGGCCGCGGCGCCCTCATGCCAGCAGCCCGTCGAGGACGTCGGCGAGCTCGGCCGGGTAGACCCGCTCGGTGGTCGCGCGCAGCTCGTCGGGACCCCACCAGCGGGTGCCGATCACGGCCATCATCTCGAGCTCGCTGTGTCCCGCCGCGACGGCGTCGAAGCCGTCGACCCGCAGCAGGAAGTACTCCTCGGACTGCCGGTAGTCGCCGCCGCCGAAGCTGAACTCGGTGAGCCGGCGGTGCACCACGTCGCCGAGGGCGTCGACGGCCACGGCCAGGCCCGTCTCCTCGCGGAGCTCACGAGCGGCGGCCTGAGCCGAGGACTCCCCGTCGTCGAGCCCGCCGCCGATGGTGTTCCACCAGCTGCCGGCCTCCGGCGAGGAGGGGTCGAAGCAGTTCTGCAGCAGGACGCGACGCTGCCCGTCGACGAGCAGCACCCGGGCGGCGCGGCGGTCCTGGGGCACGGGACGAGCGTAGCCAGTGACCGCGCGACCGCGGCTCAGCTCCAGGTGTCGAACGGCTCGTCGACGCGATCGCCGGCCAGCAGCCGCGGCAGCAGCGACGGGACGTGGCGCGGGAAGAACCGCTCGTCCGCGACGGCCAGCTCCTGGGGGGGCCACCAGCGCTGGCCGAGGATGGTCCCGTGCTCCTCGGGCGTGAGCGCCGGCGCCGCCACAGCCAGGTCGTCCACCCGCACGACGCGCCCGTGGCAGCGCACGTGCCGACGCACGCCGAGCCAGGTGAAGGTCGACTCCTGGGTCCACAGCAGCGGCCCGACCGCCTCGGGGCGCACGGTCAGGCCGGTCTCCTCCAGCACCTCCCGGACCAGCGCGTCGACCTCGCTCTCACCGTCCTCGACGCCACCGCCGGGCAGCTCCCACCAGCAGGTGCCCGGGTCGGCCGGGTCGGTCGAGTCGAGCAGCAGCAGCCGCCCGTCGGGATCCACCAGGAACCCCTTGGACGACAGGCGCACTAGCGGCGTCGCCGCAGCCGGCGCAGAGGGGACAGCCGCAGCCGGCGCGGAGGGGACAGCCGCAGCCGGCGCTTGAGGGCCACGAGCGGCAGCGCGCCGACCAGGCCGAGGGCGTACGGCGTGGCGACCAGGCCGTACGCCGGCAGGGCGCCGAGGGCGCCGTCGAAGGTGTCGGGGACGGACAGGACGGTGGCCCGGTCGAGCGGCCAGACGATGACGAACGCGCGTCCGATGACCTTGTCCTGGGGGACGGTGCCCTGGTTCTCGTCCTCGATGTGGAAGCGCGAGTCGCTGGAGCTGCCACGGTGGTCGCCCATGACCCACAGCCGGCCCTCGGGCACGAGCACGCCCTCGGCGCCCGGCGGGCACAGGACGTCGCCGGTGCCGGCCGAGCAGAACGCCATCCGGTCGTCCTCGAAGACGTACGGCTCCTCGAGCGCGACGGGCCGCTCGGCGCCCTCCGGCTGGACGGTTACCTTGCCGTCGGTGCAGCAGGCCACCCGGTCACCCGGCACGCCGATGACGCGCTTGATGAAGTCCTTCTCGCCGGGCGCGCCGACGCCGATCGCGCTGCTGACGCTGCGCAGGACCTTGGCCAGGCCGTTGGTCGCCGGGGCGATCTGCGTCTCCGGGGTGAAGGAGTCGAGCCCGTTGAACACCACGACCTCGCCGCGGTGGATGTCGCGGAAGTCGTAGACCAGCTTGTTGACCAGCACCCGGTCGCGCAGCTCGAGCGTCTGCTGCATCGAGCCGGACGGAATGTAGAACGCCTGCACCAGGAACGCCTTGATGAGCAGCGCCAGGAGGAAGGCGATGATCACCAGGAAGGGCAGCTCCTTGAAGAAGGAACCACCCTTGCGCGCAGCGGTACGGGCGTGCCTGGGACCCGTCGACGGGTCCTCACCGGGCGGCGGCGCGCCGGTGGCGAGGTCCTCAGAGCTGGTCACGCCCACCCCAACGGGTCGAGTGGGCCCGGAGTGCCGGTCCCCTGGTTCGGTCGCGCAGCAGGGCCGTGCCGGTGCTGGCGGACAGCAGTGCGTGAGCTCAGAAGGGCGGGAGCTCAGGCCTCGGCGGGCGCGGACGCCGGAGCGGCCACGGCGGCAGGAGCCGCGACGGTCTTGGCCGGGACGGCGAAGCGCTTCTCCTTGATCTTCGCCTTCTTGCCGCGCAGCTCGCGCAGGTAGTACAGCTTCGCGCGCCGGACGTCACCGTGGGTGACGATCTTGATCTCCTCGATCACCGGGGTGTGCACCGGGAAGGTGCGCTCCACACCGACGCCGAAGCTGACCTTGCGGACGGTGAAGGTCTCGCGCACGCCGCCGCCCTGGCGACGGATGACGACGCCCTGGAAGTGCTGCACGCGGGAGCGGTTGCCCTCGACGACCCGCACGCCCACGTCGAGCGTGTCGCCCGGGCGGAAGTCGGGGACGTCGGTGCGCAGCTGCGCGGCGTCGAGCGCGTCCAGGACGTTCATCGTTGTGAGTCGCTTCCTCGTGCGGCACTGCTCGCGCGGGCGCGACGGTGCCGATGGCGGTTTCGTACGGTGGGCTGGCGCTCACCCCGGGGGGCGGCGCAACAGCCCTCTACTCTGCCACAACCTCGGGCGGGCCCGCCCCCGGCGGGTGCGGCTCGAGCAGATCGGGACGGCGCTCGGCGGTGCGCGCCAGTGCCTGCTCCCGGCGCCAGGCGGCGATCCTGGCGTGGTCGCCGGACTGCAGCACGGCCGGGACCTCCAGGCCGCGCCAGAGGGCCGGCCGGGTGTAGACGGGACCCTCGAGCAGGTCCTGCATCGCACCGGGGGCGAAGGAGTCGTCGCGGTGCGACTCGGCGTTGCCGAGCACCCCCGGCAGCAGGCGGGCGACGGCCTCGACCACGACCAGCACGGCGACCTCTCCCCCGGCGAGCACGTAGTCGCCGAGGCTCACCTCGACCACCCGGAAGCGCGACGCGGCGTCGACGAGCACGCGGCTGTCGATGCCCTCGTACCGCCCGCAGGCGAACGCCAGCCACGGCTCGGTCGACAGCTCGAGCGCGAGCGCCTGGGTGAAGGGGCGTCCGGCGGGGGTCGGGACGACCAGGACGGGCGCCGGCGCCGGTCCGCCGGCCGCGAGCACGGCGTCGAGCGCCTGGCCCCACGGCTCGGGGGTCATGACCATGCCGGGACCGCCTCCGTAGGGGCTGTCGTCGACGGTGCGGTGGACGTCGGTGGTCCAGGTCCGCAGGTCGTGCACGCGGACCTCGAGCAGGCCCCTGTCCTGGGCCTTGCCGAGCAGCGAGACACCCAGCGGGGCGAGGTACTCGGGGAAGATCGTGACGACGTCGACGAGCACTACGCGCCCTGGTCCTCCGGAGCGGGCTCCGGCTCGTCCGACACGTCGGTGTCCGGCGTGTCGGTGAGGTCGAGCAGCCCCTCGGGGGGGTCGACGACCAGCGTCCGGGACGCCACGTCGACCTCGGGGACCATCGCCTTCACGAACGGCACGAGCACCTCGTTGCCGTTGTCGGTGCGCGCGACGACCAGCACGTCGCCGTGCGGCAGGTGCAGGACGTCGGCGACGGTGCCGAGCGGCGCGCCGCCGACGAGCACGGCGGTCATGCCGCGCAGGACGTGGTCGTGGAACTCGTCCTCGTCCTCGGGCGGCGGCAGGGTCCGGGCGTCGACCTGGAGCAGGGTGCCGCGCAGCAGCTCGGCGCCGTTGCGGTCGAGGACGCCCTGGAAGCCGATCATCAGCCGGCCGTTCTGCGAGCGTGCGGTCTCGACGAGCAGCGGCCCGCGCTCGGGCGGGTCGGTGAGCAGCAGGGCTCCCTCGGCGAAGCGCTGCTGCGGGTCGTCGGTGCGGACCTCGACGGTGACCTCGCCCTTGATGCCCTGCGGCTTGCCGATCCGGCCCACGACCAGCAGGTCGTCGTCGGACGGCGGCTCGACCGGCTGCTCGACGACCGGCTCGGCGGGGGGCGGCTCGGGAACGGGCGCAGCCCCGGCACCCGGCGTCTCAGGTGACGCGGGTGCCGGGGCTGACGGACGCACCGGCCGGCGGGACTGCCCGGCGACGCGTGCCACGGACTAGCGGACCTCGTCGGTGTCGACGACGTCCACGCGCACGCCCTTGCCGCCCAGGGCGGTCATGACGGTGCGCAGGGCCTTGGCCGTGCGGCCGCTGCGGCCGATGACCTTGCCCAGGTCCTCCGGGTTGACGCGCACCTCGAGGGTGCGGCCGCGCCGGTTGGTGACCATCTCGACCTCGACGTCGTCGGGGTGGTCGACGATGCCCTTGACGAGGTGCTCGAGGGCGTTCTCGAGCACCGGTCAGGCCTCGGTGGCGGGGGCGTCGGCGGCCGGGGCCTCGACAGCGGCCACGGCCGCGGGGGCCTCGGCCGCGGGGGCCTCG
>JAOPVV010000373.1 GCA_025966005.1 Frankiales bacterium | reverse complement strand
CCCGCGGCCTGGACCCCGTCCACCGCCGTGACGGCGTCGGCCTGCTGCTGCTCGTCGGCGCCCTGATCGCGGCCGGTGGCGCCTGGTGGCACGCCGGCGGAGCGGGCGAGGCGGTCGACGAGGTGCTCACCGGTGCGGTGGGCCGCGGCGCGCTGCTGCTGCCGCCGCTGCTGCTGCTCGGCGCCTGGCGCGTCCTGCGGCACCCGGGCACCGACGAGGACCCCAAGGGTGGTGCGGGACGGCTCGCGATCGGCTGGCTCTCGCTGTCGCTGGGCGCGCTCGGCGTCCTGCACGTCGCCCGCGGCGCGGCGAACCCCACCGACGAGAAGGGCGGGCTGGTCGGCTTCCTGCTGGGTGACCCGCTGCGGCAGGGCCTGACCCCCTGGCTCGCCGTGCCCGTCCTGCTCGCGCTGGCCGTGTTCGGCCTGCTGGTCGTCACCGCCACGCCGCTGCACCAGGTCCCGGACGCCCTGCGCGCCCTGCGCGACAAGGCGCTCCGCAAGCCTGCGGCGCCCGAGCCCGACGCCGCCCCCGAGCCGCTCGAGCCGCTGCGGCGGCGCAGCCCACGTCGCAGGGTCGGGGCCCTGACCGAGCAGGGCACGCCCGAGGACGCCTCGCCGGTCGTCGTCGAGCACACGCCGGAGCCGGTGTTCACGGCACCCGAGCCGCCGCCGCACACGCCCGCGCCGAAGAAGGCCGAGCAGCTCAAGCTGACGCCGCCGGAGGGCGGCTACCAGCTGCCGCCGCCCGAGATCCTCGCCGCCGGCACCCCGCCGAAGAAGCGCAGCGCCGCCAACGACGAGGTCATCGTCGCGCTCACCAGCGTCCTGCAGGACTTCCAGGTCGACGCGGCGGTCACCGGCTTCACCCGCGGTCCGACGGTCACCCGCTACGAGGTCGAGCTCGGCCCCGCGGTCAAGGTCGAGCGGATCATCCAGCTCAGCCGCAACATCGCGTACGCCGTGAAGAGCCCGGACGTCCGGATCATCAGCCCGATCCCCGGCAAGTCGGCGGTCGGCATCGAGATCCCCAACACCGACCGCGAGAACGTCAGCCTCGGCGACATCCTGCGCAGCAGCGTGGCGGTCAACGATCACCACCCGATGCTCGTCGCGCTGGGCAAGGACATCGAGGGCGGCTTCGTCTGCGCCAACATCGCCAAGACGCCGCACATCCTCATCGCGGGCGCGACCGGCGCCGGCAAGTCGGTCTGCATCAACTCGCTGCTCGTCAGCATCCTGACGCGGGCGACGCCGGACGAGGTCCGGATGGTCCTCATCGACCCGAAGCGGGTCGAGATGACGGCGTACGAGGGGATCCCGCACCTCATCACGCCGATCATCACCAGCCCGAAGAAGGCCGCCGAGGCGCTGCAGTGGGTCGTCCGCGAGATGGACATGCGGTACGACGACCTGGCGGCGAGCGGGTTTCGGCACGTCGACGACTTCAACAAGGCGGTCCGGGCAGGCGAGCTGGTGGCGCCCGAGAACAGCCAGCGGGTCTACCAGCCCTACCCGTACCTCATGGTGATCATCGACGAGCTGGCCGACCTCATGATGGTGGCGCCGCGCGACGTCGAGGACTCGATCGTCCGCATCACCCAGCTGGCCCGCGCGGCCGGCATCCACCTGGTCATCGCCACCCAGCGCCCGTCCGTCGACGTCGTCACCGGCCTCATCAAGGCCAACGTGCCGTCCCGCCTGGCCTTCGCGACCAGCAGCGGCACCGACTCCAAGGTCATCCTCGACCAGCCCGGCGCCGAGAAGCTGATCGGCAAGGGGGACAGCCTGTTCCTGCCGATGGGCGCCTCGAAGCCGATGCGCATCCAGGGCGCCCTGGTCACGGACGCCGAGGTCGCGGCGGTCGTGGCGCACTGCAAGGAGCAGCGCCAGCCGGCGTTCCGCGAGGACATCCTGGTGGTGCCCAAGGCCGAGCGGGAGGTCGACGAGGAGATCGGCGACGACCTCGACGTGCTGTGCCAGGCGGTCGAGCTGGTCGTCACGACGCAGTTCGGCTCGACCTCCATGCTGCAGCGCAAGCTGCGGGTCGGCTTCGCCAAGGCCGGCCGCCTGATGGACCTCATGGAGAGCCGCGGGATCGTCGGGCCGTCCGAGGGCAGCAAGGCCCGCGACGTGCTGATCCGGCCCGAGGAGCTCGACGGCGCGCTGATCGTGCTGCGCGGCGGCGACCCCGGCGACCCGGAGGACTGACCCCCTGTCGGCCCTGCCGCGACACGCCGCACCGGCGTATCGTCGGGCGGCCGGAGCGCCTCTTCCGAGACCCGGACGCCGACGGGCCGGGGCGGGGAGGTCCGGTGCACGTCCTGAGCCGTACGAGGGACACCGCCGTCCTGCAGGACCCCGGTCCGCCGCCCGGACCCACGGCCGGCGAGCTGCTGCGGGCCGCCCGCGCGGCCGTCGGGATGAGCGTCGAGCAGGTCAGCGCCGCCACGCGGATCCGGCAGGCGGTGGTCGTCGACCTCGAGGCCGACCGGTTCGAGAGCAGCGCGGGGGCCGTCTACGCCCGCGGCCACCTGCGGGCACTGGCGCACGCCGTCCGCACCGAGCCCGGGCCCGTGGTCGAGGCCTTCGGCCGTCAGACCGGGTACGTCGTGCCCACCGTGCCCGCGCCGCCGCCGGTCGCGGTGCGGCCGCACCCGCACGACGCGCTCGACCTGCCTGGGGCCGTCCCGCTGGAGCGGCGGCGCACCTGGCTGCCGAGGGTCGTGCTCACCGCGCTGTGGCTGGCGGCCGGCGCGCTGGCCGTCGACACCTACCGCAACCTCCCGCCGGAGCGCTCGGCCGAGACGGTGCTGCCGTCGCCGAGCGCGGCCGCTCCCGCCGCGGTGGCGTCGCCGAAGG
>JAOPVV010000411.1 GCA_025966005.1 Frankiales bacterium | reverse complement strand
TGCGCGGGCCGCGCGCGGGGAGCCTGCTCGCCGGGCTCGGTGATCGACTGCGTGATGCCGCCGCGGCCGAAGAAGGCGGTGATGTCGAAGCCCGGCCGGGCGGCGTCAGGACCCTCCAGCCCGTAGCCGGTGAGCGTGCCGTGCACCAGCCGGGGGTTGCGCGCCAGCAGGGTGTCGGCGTCGAGCCCGAACTTGGCCTGCCGCCGGCCGAGCAGGTTGTTGAGGAACACGTCCGAGCCGTCGACGAGCCGGCGCACCAGCTCCTGACCCTCCGGCCGGTCGAGCGCCACCGCGATGCCGCGCTTGCCGCGGTTGTCCATCTGGAAGGGCGCGTCCAGCGGCGGGTGCACCTCGGGCTGCCGGATCACGCCGCGCACCGGGTCGCCCCGCATCGGCTCGACCTTGACGACGTCGGCGCCGAGGTCGGCCATCAGCGCCGCAGCCCCGGGGGCGGCCATCCAGCCGGCGACCTCGACGACGCGGACGCCGTCGAGCGCGCCGGTCACCGGCCCGACCAGGTCGGGTCGCGCTTCTCGATGAAGGCCATGATCCCCTCGCGGACGTCGTCGCTGCTGCGCATCCGGCCCATCGCCTCGGCGCTGCGGGTCCAGCCTTCCTCGTCGCTGATGAGCAGGGCCTCCCGGGCGATCGCCAGGCTCTCGCGGACGGCGAGAGGCGCGTTCTGGCAGATCCTCCCGGCCAGCTCGCGGGCCCGGTCGAGCACCGCGTCGGGCTCGACGAGGTGGTTGACCATGCCGAGGCGGTGGGCCTCCTCGGCGCCGAAGCGGTCGGCGGTGAGGATCAGCTCGAGCGCCCGGGCCTGCCCGATCACGCGGGGGAGGCGGAACAGCCCGCCGGCCGCGGCGACCAGCCCGCGGGTCACCTCGGGCAGACCGAACTGCACGTCGGTGCCGGCCACCACGAGGTCGCAGGCCAGGACCAGCTCGGTGCCGCCGGCGAGGGCGAAGCCGCGGACGGCGGCGATCATGGGCTTGGTGCGCGGGTAGCGGACGAAGCCCGCGAAGCCGCCCTGCTGCGTCGACAGCTCCTCGCCGCGCCCGGCGCCGATCGCCTTGAGGTCGGCGCCGGCGCAGAACATGGTGCCGGTGGAGGTGAGGATGCCGACCCAGACCTCGTCGTCGGCCTCCATCCGGTCCATCGCCGCGGCCAGCTCGAGGGTCAGCTCGGGGCTGACGGAGTTGCGCTGCTCGGGGCGGTTCAGGGTGATCGTCGCGACGTGACCGTCGACCTCGTACAGGATCTCGCTCATCAGTCCCCCAGGTAGTCGTGGACCACGGCCGGCCGGCCGAGGGTCAGGTCGCACAGGATGTGCGATGCGGACACGACCTCGCGCACGGGGAGGTCGGCGAGCGGTGCGAGGGCGTGCTCGAACAGCTGCAGCCGGGCCGGTCCGGTCCACGCGCCCTTGATGGTGAGGTCGGTGATCTGGCTGCGCACCAGCTCGCAGATGCGCGGGTGCCGGTCGTAGCCGGGCAGCATCTTCAGCGCGTACGTCGGGCGCGTGATCTCGGCCCGCGCCTCGGCCTCGTCGACCAGCTGGTGCTTGTAGCCCATCGTCGCCGTCGCGACGCGCAGCGAGCGGTAGTCCAGCGTGCCGACGAGGGTGTCGACGTCGAGGTGCAGCCGCGCGTTGCCGAACTTCTTGGGGAACGCGCTGATCTCGCGCCCGCTCGTGATCGAGCCCAGGTTGTCGACGTACATCGCGTGCAGGTACGCCGCCTGCTCGCCGGCGGCGTCAGGGTGCTCGACGGTGAGCACCTGCCCCGACTCGGTGAACGCCCCCAGGCCGGTGACGTCCGGCATCTTCATCACCTCGAAGGTGACGAGCGGGTCGCCGACCGTCAGCGGCTCGGGCACGACCGCCCGCATCGCCTCGACGTCGGTGCGGTAGGTGATGTTGAGGTACTCGCGGTCGGTGAAGCGGTAGGGCCCGCCCGGGGGGTAGGCGGGTGCGCCGATCGGGGTGGTGAGCTGCCGGCGGACGTCCTCGGCGCGCATCTAGGGCTCCTGTCGTCGGGTGGGTCCGGGCACGGCGGTCAGGCTCCGTGCCGTGCGCAGCATGCCCATCGGCAGGCCGAGGCGCCGGGTCAGGGGCTCGCTGCGGGCGGCGAGCCCGCTCAGCGGCGGTCCGGCGGGGATCGGCGAGCGGGCCTCGAACCAGCGGTCGAGCAGCCGGTGGGCCTCGTCCGCGCGCTCGAGCAGGTAGCCGTGGCCGGCGTCCTCGATCACCTCGAGGGTGACGTCGGGGATCCCGGCGGCGAGCTGGTGCGCGTTGCCGAGCGGGGTGAGCGCGTCCTGCCGGCCGTGCAGCACCAGCGTGGGCGCTGCGATCCGGCCGAGCCGGGCCCGGGTGTCGTGGTAGGTGGTCGCGGCCATGTGGCTGACCAGGCCGCGGGCGGACGCCCGGTGGGCACCGAGCAGGCGCAGGTAGGACGCCGCGAGCGCGGGCTCCCGCTGCCGGAACCCGTCGGTGAACATCGCCCTGCCGACCAGGTCGGCGCGCACCGAGGCCGAGGCGCCCCGGCTGGTGAGCGCGGCGGCGACCCGCGGCGACGGGAGCACCTGCCGCGGCCCCCCATGGCTGGTCCCGCCGAGGACCAGGGCGCGTACCCGGTCGGGGAACCGGATCGCCATCTCCTGCGCGACCATGCCGCCCATCGACAGGCCGTACACGTGCGCGCTGTCGAGGTCGAGGGCGTCGAGCAGCCGGACCGCGTCCCCCGCCAGCTCGGGGACCGACGTCAGCCGCCACGGCGCGGACGAGCGGCCGGCGCCGCGGTTGTCGTAGCGGACGCAGTCGAACTGGGCGGCGTAGGTCGAGATGACCGGCGAGAAGACCTCGCTGCTGATCGCGAACCCGGTGATCCAGAGCATCGGCTCGCCGCTGCCCTCGCGGTCGACGTGCAAACGCGTCGCGCTCGCGCCGTGACCGACGCGCACCATCGGCACCGGCTACGACTCCATGACGTACGCGCCGGGGGCGCGGGCGATCGCCGGGTGCTGCTCGCTGCCGAGTGAGGCCGGTGCGTCGACCAGCTCGCCGGACCGCTCCGCGAGCCAGGCGACGTGGTCGGTCCACCAGCTGCCGGGATGGGTGACCGCGCCGGCCTGCCACGCGTCGGGCGACTCCGGGAGCGCCTGGTTGACGCGGTAGTTCGACTTGGGGTTGGTCGGGGGGTTGACCAGCGCGGCGATGTGCCCGGCCGTCGACAGCACGAACCGGCTGTCGCCCCCGAGCAGGTGCACGCTGCGGTAGCAGCTGTCCCACGGGCAGATGTGGTCGTTGCTGCCGGCCACGACGTAGGAGTCGGTCTCGACCTTCGACAGGTCGATCGGGGTGCCCAGCACGGTCAGCGTGCCGGGGTGCGTGAGGGCGTTGTCCAGCGACATGCCGATGAAGTCGCGGTGCAGCCCCGCCGGCATCCGGGTCGTGTCGGAGTTCCAGTAGAGGACGTCGAAGGCCGGCGGCCGCTTGCCCAGCAGGTAGTTGTTGACCCAGTAGTTCCAGATCAGGTCGTTGGGGCGCAGCCACGCGAACACCCCGGCGAGGGCCTTCCCGTCGAGGTAGCCCTTGCGCTGCGACTGCGCGACCGCCATCTGCGCGGTGCCCTGGTCGACCATCGCGCCGAACGTGCCGGAGCGCTCCTGGTCGAGCAGCGTCACCCCCAGGCTGAGGCCGGCGACCCGGTGCTGCTCGCCGGCGGCGGCCAGGTGGGCGACGGCGGTGGTGCTGACGATGCCGCCGGCGCACAGGCCCAGCAGGTGGCTGCTCTCGGCGCCGCTGATCTCCTGCACCGCGTCGAGCGCCGTCAGCACGGAGCCGACGTAGGCGTCCAGGTCCCAGGCGCGGTGCTCGGCCTGCGGGTTGCGCCAGGAGATCATGAAGACCTGCTGCTCGTGGTCGAGCCAGTGCTCGACCATGCTCCGGCCCGGTGCGAGGTCGGCGACGTAGAACTTGTTGATCATCGGCGGGACGACCAGCAGCGGCACCTGTCGCACCCGATCGGTCCGCGGCGCGTACTGGACCAGTTCGAAGACGTCGGTGCGCAGGACCACCTGCCCGGTGGTCGTCGCCAGGTTGCCGCCGACGGCGAACCCGCGGCCGTCGACCATCGACGGGATGCGGGGCCGCGACGCCATGTCGCCGACGAACTGGCGCAGGCCGTCGACGTAGCTGCGGCCGCCGGTGTCGAGGACCGTCTTGAGCGCCGCCGGGTTCAGAAGGGGGTTGTTCGACGGCGCGACCGCGTCGACGACCATCTGGACGGCGAAGCGCAGCTGCTGCTCGCTGCGCCAGTCGAGATCCGCCTCGTCGACGACCCGCTCGAGGGCGCTCCCCGCCACCAGGTAGGCCTGGCAGAGCCGGCGCAGCACCGGGTTGCCCTTCCACGCCGGGTCGGCGAACCGCTTGTCGCGGGGGCTGGGCTCCACCTCCGAGGAGCCGGCCACGACCCGGGTCAGCTCGGCGGCCGTGCGCAGCCCCAGCCGGGTGGTGTCGACGGGCCGCGAGGCCAGGCGAGCCGCGAGCTTGAGCCCGGCGCGCCCCGGCACCATGCGGCGGACCGGGCCGAGCGCGGCGTCGGTGAGCATCACGTCGAGCGGGGAGCCGTCGGCGGCCGCGTTCCTGCCGGCTGACTGCTGCTCCTGGACGGTCATGGGGTTGCCTCCTCGTCTCGCTGGCACCCTGCCACGATGAGAGCCCGGTCACACCGCGTGGCATGGAGCAGTCCCCGAGGGGGAGGACGCACTCGTCGAGCAGGAGGTGGTGGCGGTGGCGGGCAAGGCGCTGTGGCGCAGGGCGTACGACGCCGTCGAGCGGCCCGTGGGCAGCCGGCTCGAGAGCGCGGTGCAGACCGAGGTCTTCGCCGACGTCGCCGGCCTGGTCGTGCGCACCCGCGCCCAGCTCGCCCGGCGGGTCGAGCGCACCACGCGGCACGCCCTGCACCGCGTCAACCTGCCCGCGGCGAGCGACGTGGCCCGCCTGCGCGAGCAGGTCAGCTCGCTCGACCGGAGCGTGCGGCGCCTCGACGACGCCCTGCGCCGCGCAGCCCTGGACGGCACGACAGGAGGAGGCACCGATGGCGGTGACGACCGACCCCGGCGAGCTGGTGACACGGGTGCGCCGCGACGTCGGGCGCAACCTGCTGCGCGCGCGCAACGGGGTCAAGTACGTGACGGGGATCGACCGGCCCAAGGTCGGGACGACCCCGAAGGACGTCGTCTGGCGCCGTGACAAGGCCGAGCTCTGGCGCTACCGCAGCGACGCGGTGACCGTCGGGACGCCGGTGCTGGTCGTCATGAGCCTGATCAGCCGCAGCTACGTCCTCGACCTCTACCCGGGCATGAGCTTCGTGGCGGCGCTGCGCGACGAGGGCTTCGACGCCTACCTGCTCGACTGGGGCATCCCCGACGAGCTCGACGCCGGTAACGGACTGTCCACCTACGTCGACGAGTTGCTGCCCGACGCGATCGACGCGGTGCTCGAGAGCTCCGGCGCCGACGAGGTCAGCCTCATCGGCTACTGCTACGGCGGCCTGCTGTCGCTGCTGCTCGGCGCGGCCCACCCCGACCTGCCGGTGACGTCGCTGGTCACGATGGCGACGCCGGTCGACTTCACCGAGATGGGCATGTTCGGCCGCATGTTCGACCAGGGCCGGCTCGACCCCGAGGACCTGGTCGACGAGACCGGCAACGTCCCGCCGGAGGTGATCCGCAACGCCTTCCGGGTGCTCAAGCCCACCGCCGACCTCACCCAGTACGCGGTGCTGTGGGAGAAGCTGTGGGACGACCGGCAGATGGAGGGCTTCCAGGTGATGGGGCAGTGGACCCGCGACCACATCCCCTTCCCCGGCAAGGCCTTCCGCGAGACCGTCGAGCTGATGCGCGACGGCTCGTTCATGGAGGACCGGGTGCGCCTGGACGGCCGGCTGCTGTCGATGACCGACGTGCGGTGGCCGGTGCTCAACGTCGTCGCCTCGAACGACCACATCGTCCCGCAGGCGGCCGCCCTGCCGGTCTGCGACCTGGTCGGCTCGGCCCGGGCCGAGACGCTCGAGATCCCGGCTGGTCACGTCGGTCTCGTGATGGGCAAGGCAGCGTCGAAGACCACCCTGCCGCGCCTGTTCGGCTGGCTCCGGGAGCACAGCGCACCCCACGACCGCACCAACGAGGAGACCGCCTGATGGACGTGCTGCCGCTGACCCCCGCCCTTGCGGGACCGCTCGAGGAGTTCTTCCGCCGGGTGCCCGAGTCCGACCACAACAGCTTCGCCGAGGACGTGCTCGCGCCCGGCGTCGTGCAGGGCTGGCTCACCGACACCCGCGCCCTCCGCTCCTGCGCGGTCGACGGCGGCCGGGTGGTCGGCTACGTCGCCGTGCTGCCGCTGGTCGGCTGGTCCTCGCACGTCGGGAGCCTGCGCGTGGTCGTCGACCCGGAGGCCCGCGGCAAGGGGGTCGGTCGCGACCTCGCCCGCCACGGTCTGCTCGCGTCGCTGGAGCTGGGGCTGACCAAGACGGTGGTCGAGGTCGTCGTCGACGCCGTGCCGGCGATCGGCATGTTCGAGGCGATCGGGTTCGAGCCCGAGGCGCTGCTGCGCGACCACGTGCGCGACAGGACCGGTGAGCTGCACGACCTGGTGGTGCTGGCCCACCTGGTCGAGGGCACCTGGTCGGGCATGACCGCGGCCGGCCTGGCGGACGAGCTGGTCTGAGCCGGCATGACGCACGGGGCCGGCTTGACCCACGGGCCCGTCTCGGGCAGGGTCACGCCGGCCTGTTAACGCTTGTTCACTGAGGAGTCGCGTGAAGACCAAGGGTGCTGTCCTGTGGGGCGTCAAGGAGGAGTGGTCGGTCGAGGAGATCGAGCTCGGGGACCCGGTCGCGGGTGAGGTGCAGGTCCAGCTCGCCGCGTCCGGCCTGTGCCACTCGGACGAGCACCTGGTGACCGGAGGCAGCCCGATCGGCTTCCCGGCGATCGGTGGCCACGAGGGCGCCGGCATCGTCACGAAGGTCGGCGCTGGCGTGTCGGGGCTCGAGGAGGGCGACCACGTCGTGCTCGCCTTCATCCCCGCCTGCGGGCAGTGCCCGCCGTGCTCCAACGGGCACCAGAACCTGTGCGACCTCGGCGCCCACCTGCTCGGCGGCGTGGCGATCGCCGACGGCACCCACCGCATCACCGCGCGGGGCCAGGGCGTCTCCCCGATGTGCCTGCTCGGGACGTTCGCGCCGTACGTGACCGTGCACGCCTCGTCCTGCGTCAAGATCGAGAAGGACATCCCGCTCGACAAGGCGGCGCTCGTCGGCTGCGGCGTCACGACCGGCTGGGGCTCCTCGACCAAGGTCGCCGACGTCCGTCCCGGCGAGACGGTCGTCATCGTCGGCATCGGCGGGGTCGGCATCAACGCGGTGCAGGGCGCGGCCGCGGCCGGCGCCAAGCACGTCATCGCCATCGACCCGGTCGCGTGGAAGCGCGAGCAGGCCAAAGCCTTCGGCGCCACCCACGTGTTCAACACCGCCCAGGAGGCCGTCGAGGGCGTCAACGCGCTCACCTGGGGCCGGATGGCCGAGAAGGCCGTCATCACGGTCGGCGACATCAAGGGCGAGGACGTCGAGGACGCGATGAGCCTCATCGGCAAGGGCGGGCGCGTCGTGGTCACCGGCATGGGCAACTACGCCGACATGGACGTCAAGCTCAACCTGTTCGCCTTCACGCTGCTCCAGAAGGACCTGCAGGGAGCCATCTTCGGCGGCGCGAACCCGCGCTCGGACATCCCGTGGCTGCTGTCGATGTACCGCGAGGGCCGGCTCAAGCTCGACGAGCTGGTGACCAGCACGTACCGCCTGGAGGACGTCAACCAGGGCTACCAGGACATGAGGGACGGCAAGAACCTGCGCGGCGTCATCCTCTACACGGACGCCGACCGATGACCGCGACGGTCGAGACGCCGGTCCAGGACCGCACCCAGGTCTACGTCGGCGGGGAGTGGCTGCCCTCCGAGGGCGCGCGCACCATCGACGTGCTCAACCCGGCGACCGAGCAGGTCATCGCGCGCGTCGCCGAGGGCACCGCCGCGGACGTCGAGAAGGCGGTCGCGGCGGCTCGGGCGGCGTTCCCGACCTGGTCGGCGCTCACGCCGGCCGAACGGGCCGACCACCTGCAGCGCGTCCACGAGGCGCTCACGGCCAGGACCGACGAGATCGGCCAGCTCATCTCCGAGGACATGGGGATGCCGGCCGCGTTCGCCAAGATGATCCAGGTCGGCCTGCCGAGCTTCAACTTCGGCCACTACGCCGAGCTCGCCCGCACCTTCGCCTTCGAGCAGGAGGTGGGCAACTCGCTCGTCGTGCGCGAGCCGGTCGGCGTCGTCGGGTGCATCACGCCGTGGAACTACCCGCTGCACCAGGTGGCCCTCAAGGTCGCCGCCGCTCTGGCCGCGGGCTGCACGGTCGTGCTCAAGCCCAGCGAGATCGCGCCGCTGTCGGCGTACGCGCTCGCGGACGTGTTCAGCGAGGTGGGCCTGCCGGCAGGCGTGTTCAACCTCGTGTCGGGCTTCGGCCAGGAGGTCGGCGAGGCGCTGGTCGCCCACCCCGAGGTCGACATGATCTCGTTCACCGGCTCGACCCGGGCCGGCAAGCGGATCGCGGAGGTCGCCGCCGGCCAGGTCAAGCGCGTCGCCCTCGAGCTGGGCGGCAAGTCGGCCAACGTCATCCTCGACGACGCCGACCTCGACAAGGCCGTCGCCGACGGCGTCGGCAAGTGCTACCTCAACTCGGGGCAGACCTGCTCGGCGCTGACCCGCATGCTGGTGCCGCGCGAGAAGCTCGAGCAGGCCGAGCAGATCGCCGCCGCGACCGCCGCTCTGTTCGCCGTCGGCGACCCGAACGACCCGAGCGTGCTGCTCGGGCCGCTGGTCAGCGCGGCCCAGCTCGAGCGGGTCCGCGGCTACATCGCCACGGGCCTCGCGGAGGGCGCCCGCCTCGTGACCGGCGGCGCCGAGCCGGTCCGCGACACCGGCTACTTCGTCGCGCCGACCGTGTTCTCCGACGTCACGACCGACATGACCATCGCGCAGGAGGAGATCTTCGGCCCGGTGCTCGTGATCATGCCGTACGACGACGAGGAGGACGCCGTCCGCATCGCCAACGACAGCGTCTACGGCCTCGGCGGCGGCGTCTGGTCCGGCGACCCGGAGCGGGCGCTGCGCGTGGCCCGCCGGCTGCGCACCGGTCAGGTCGAGGTGAACGGCGGGGCGTTCAACCCGGCCGCGCCGTTCGGCGGCTACAAGCAGTCCGGGATCGGCCGCGAGGGCGGCACGTACGGCCTCGAGGAGTTCCTGGAGACCAAGGCCATCCAGCGCTAGACCGGCCACGACGCAGGGCCGGGACCGACGGGGTCCCGGCCCTGCGTCATGCTCGGGGCGGGAAGGCCGCCGGGCGCCGCTCGAGGAAGGCCAGCACGCCCT
>JAOPVV010000355.1 GCA_025966005.1 Frankiales bacterium | reverse complement strand
TCGGCGCGCTGCGACTCGCCGATCACGGCGGTCTTGACGCGGCTGCGCTCCTCGCGGACGAGCAGGGCGACGGCCTGGAACGTCACGCGCGTGGCCGGGCGCACCCGTCCGCGCTCGACGGCCAGCTCGATCTCGCGCACGGCCTTGGCGAGCACGGGCAGCACGCCCTCGGCCTCGCGCCGCGGGCGTCGCGGCTGCCGGGAGGCGGACGGCGGCGTCGCCCGTGGCGGACGCCGGTCTCGTGTGGCCACGCACCCTCTCCTCTGTCGTCCTGGCGCCGGACGTGCGCGGCGTGCGCTCGTCGGCAGCGGACCCGACGACGGCCCGGCCGCTCTCGGCCGGTCGCCGCCCACCCCGTGGCGTGCACCGGTCCGGCCGCGTGACCCGGCCCGCGGGCCGTTCACGAGGTCCCGGACGGGCAGCCCCCGACAGGGGCCACCCGGGTCGTCCAGGGACCGGCCGCACCCGGCGACGAGCAGGTGCCGGTCCGCTGTCGCGTCCGAGGTCGGACACGTACGCACCAGCATAGGCGAGCGGGCCCGCAGGTGTGACACTCTCCGTCCCCGTCGCGAAGGAGCACGCCCGTGCCGCAGGTCCAGACCGCCCGAGGCCCCGTCGACCCCGCCGACCTCGGCCAGGTGCTCATGCACGAGCACGTGTTCGTCCTGACGCCGGACGTGCAGCAGAACTACCCCGCCGAGTGGGGCTCCGAGGACGACCGGGTCGCCGACGCGGTGCAGCGGCTGACCTCGCTGGCCGCCCTGGGCGTCAGCACGATCGTCGACCCGACCGTGGTCGGCCTCGGCCGCTACGTCCCGCGGATCGAGCGGATCGCCCAGCAGGTCGAGCTCAACATCGTCGTGGCCACCGGGCTCTACACCTACGGCGACGTGCCGTTCCACTTCCACTACCGCGGCCCGGCGCTCGACGCGATGCTCGGGCAGAGCGTGCCCGACCCGATGGTCGACATGTTCGTCGGCGACATCACCGACGGCATCGCCGGGACGTCGGTCAAGGCCGGGATGCTCAAGTGCGCCATCGACCACCAGGGCCTCACGCCCGGCGTCGAGCGGGTCATGCGAGCGGTGGCCAAGGCCCACCTGCAGACCGGCACGCCGATCACCGTCCACACCCACCCGGGCAGCCAGCAGGGCCTGGCCGTGCAGCGCGTGCTGGAGGAGGAGGGCGTCGACCCGTCGCGCGTCGTGCTCGGGCACAGCGGCGACAGCACCGACGCCGACCACCTGTCGGCCCTGGCCGAGGCCGGCTTCGTGCTCGGCATGGACCGCTTCGGCATCAACCTCGACACCACCTTCGAGGCGCGCGCCGACATCGTGGTGGAGCTGTGCCGACGCGGGTTCGCCGGGAGCATGGTGCTGTCCCAGGACGCGTCCTGCTACATCGACTGGATCGACCCGTCGATCATGCCGTTCCTCCCGCAGTGGAACTACGAGCACATCCACACCGAGGTCCTGCCGTACCTGCTCGAGCACGGGGTCACCCAGGAGCAGGTCGACACGATGCTCGTCGACGTCCCGAGGCGGGTGCTGGCCGGGTAGCGCCCTGCCCCCTGTGACGTGCGGCTGTTCCGCAGATCACGCTCATGTCAGGACTCAAAGCGGCTGATGCTCCTGTTGTATGGAGCGTCAGCAGCACGCGTTCGACGAAGGGGTCGACATGAGCATCGTCCGCAAGATCAAGAACCGCAGCACCGACGGCACCCGGGCCCTGGCCCGCGCCGTGGCCAAGGCGCCCACGCGCAGCAGCCGCGAGGAGCTCCTCCTGCTGCAGAACATGGGTCGCTAGCACTGCCCAGCAGGAGCAGCGCCAGCACGATCCGCACCACCCAGCCCGGGCCGGGCCGCTCACCGCACCGACGCGGACAGCGGCACCGGCCCGTCCTGCGTCTGCGCCCGGACGCGTCGGACGGCAGACTCCCGGGGTGACCACACGACGCGCGCGCGTGCGCGCCCCCGAGCTCACCGGTGCCGGCGGCTGGATCGGCACCGGCGGCCAGGAGCTGCGGCTGGCCGACCTGCGCGGGCGCATCGTCGTGCTCGACTTCTGGACCTTCTGCTGCGTCAACTGCCTGCACGTCCTGGACGAGCTGCGGCCGCTCGAGCAGCGCTTCGCCGACGTGCTGGACGTCATCGGCGTGCACTCCCCGAAGTTCGCCCACGAGGCCGACCACGACGCGGTGCTCGCCGCGGTGGAGCGCTACGAGGTCCACCACCCGGTGCTGGACGACCCCGAGCTGTCGACCTGGTCGCAGTACGCGGTCCGCGCGTGGCCGACGCTGTGCGTCGTGGACCCCGAGGGCTACCTCGTCCACGTCGCGAGCGGCGAGGGGCACGGCGAGGGGCTGGCGCGGCTGGTCGAGGAGCTCGTCGTCGAGCACGAGGCCAAAGGCACCCTTCGCCGGCGGGGCGCCGCCTACGTACCACCGCCGGTCACCGCGACGGCGCTGCGCTTCCCGGGCAAGGTCGCGCTGCTGCCCGACGGCACGCTGCTGGTCACCGACACCGCGCACCACCAGGTGGTCCGGCTGGAGGCCGACGGCGAGACCGAGCTGGCCCGGTACGGGACCGGGGAGCGCGGCCTGGCCGACGGCGCCGCGGCCCGGTTCGCCGAGCCCCAGGGTGTGCTCGTCCGGTCCTGCGGCGAGGTGCTGGTCGCCGACACGGCCAACCACGTCGTGCGGCGGCTCGACCTCGACACCGGCGAGGTCACCACGGTCGCCGGGACCGGGCAGGTCTGGCGGCCCGGTGACCCGACCTGCGGTGCCGCGCTCGAGACCGCCCTGTCGACGCCGTGGGACCTCGCGGAGTGGGACGGCGAGGTGGTGCTCGCGATGGCCGGCACGCACCAGCTGTGGGCGCTGTCGGACGACGGGCGGGTCCGGGTGCTGGCCGGCACGACCGGCGAGGGGCTGCGCGACGGCGACGCGTCGACGGCCTACCTCGCCCAGCCGAGCGGGCTCGCCGCCGGCCACGACCGGCTCTGGTTCGCCGACGCCGAGACGAGCGCGCTGCGGTGGTACCGCGACGGCACGGTCGGCACCGCCGTCGGCACCGGGCTGTTCGACTTCGGGCACCGCGACGGCCCGGCTGCGGAGGCGCTCCTGCAGCACCCGCTCGGGGTGGCCGTCCTGCCGGACGGGAGCGTCGCGGTCTGCGACACCTACAACGGCGCCGTCCGGCGCTACGACCCCGTGAGCGACGAGGTGACGACCCTCGCCACGGGGGTCGCGGAGCCCAGCGGCGCGGTGGTGGTCGACGGGGCCCTCGTCGTCGTGGCGAGCGCCGCCCACCGGCTCGAGCGCCCGGTGGCGCCCGGTGCGATGGCCCGCGTGCGCGGCGGCGCGCAGTCCACGTCGCGGCCCGTCACCGACGTCGCGGCGGGGCAGGTCGAGCTGCAGGTCGTCTTCGAGCCGCCGCCCGGCCAGCACCTCGACGAACGTGACGGTCCGGCGACCCGCCTGGTCG